>CAYQYL010000025.1:0-26381 GCA_964421745.1 uncultured Muribaculum sp.
AAAGAGTTTTTCCGCACCATTTCCTAATTTTGCACTTGCTTGTTGAGAGTAGGCCGGTAATACAACTGTCTGTTTTTTGGAGAGGATACGGATTTTTGATAACTTTGCAGTGGATCAGCTTTAGATTCCACTCCCCGGATCATACTACATAATCAAATAGTACTCAATAAAATACATAATACATAGATGCAAAACATAATAAAAAAATCATTGCATGTTCTTTTCAAGACCATCGCATCTATCATTTTGATTGCACTGCTGGCTGTTTTTGTTTCAAGTGTCAGTCTGGTTTATGATTTTAATGACCCTGAACCATTCAGTGGACCGGACATTTTCAATCCTTATGGCGAGATTGACTCCGTCAACTGTTGGAAACGTGCGAATTTTCACACACATACTAAAGTTACCGGTATATTAAATGAATGTGAATATTGGCCAGACGAAACTGATGAAGCATATCGCAAGTTAGGATATGATATTGTGACCTTTTCGAACCACAACGAACTGACAAAACATCCTTATGACACTACATTGCAAGTGAATGTATACGAACACGGCTATAACCTGTTTAAATACCACAAACTGGTATTCGGAAGTCAGAAAGTTAACTATTTCGACCAGTTAGTTCCTCTGTTTGCATCACAAAAACAGTTTCAGCTCGATTTGCTCGGTAAAGATGCAGATTTCATACAGATGAATCATCCACTCCGTACGATCTCTACTTCAAAAGATCATTTCGAGAAGCTGGAAGGGTTTCAGATCATGGAACTCGACAGCGGCAAAAGCAAAGAAAATGAATATTGGGACTGGTCGTTGAGTGCAGGCCATTATAGTTTCGGTCTTGCCAATGACGACCTCCACTTCCCCGACAAATCGAGAAAAATTGCGGTTCGTTGTAACTTTTTATGCACTCCTACAGCAACTTATGATGATCTGAAAAATGTTTTGCTTCGCGGAGGATATTATTCTATGCGTGTTCCTGATTACGGACATGGCGACTGGGATGTCAAATACGCAGCAAACCGTAATCTTCCGGAAATAACGTCTATTGGCCTGGATTCAACACAAACGATATTTATGACTCTCTCTGTTCCGGCCGACAGCATCAAGGTGATCGGTCAGAACCACACTACCCTATTGTTGGCAACCGATACCGACTCTATTGGCTACAAAATGTCCGACAATGATCCGTATGCGCGTATTACTGCGTATTTTCCAGAGGGAGAAGTTATCTACACCAATCCATTCGCAAGATACGATGCATCAGTTTCTGATTCTCCATTCAGAGCATCGTCGCACACAGTCAACCGTTCTATGACTATTGTTTTCAATTTTATTCTGCTGTTGCTTTGTATTGCAGATATTTACGCACTTTATAGAGTTATTAAATTATGAAATTTCTTAAACAAAATATCAGTTTGTCCGTTTTTGCAGCGATTCTGAGTTTATTCACGCTCGTTGCCTATCACCTTCCATTTTTCCGTTACGTGGTTGAAAACGTTGAAGGTGGATTCAATAGTGTTTTCATTATGGCAAGCCTTATCTTGCTAATGTTCGCTTTGAATTATTTTATTTATTACCTGATATTGTTTTTAGGACGCATCAGCGGTAAATGTATTCTTGCATTCTTCTTCATTGCCAATGCCATTGCCTTCTATTTCATAAATTCGTTTGAGGTACTTATAACCAGCAAAATGATGGGTAACGTTTTCAATACACGCTACTCTGAAGCATCCGGCTTCTTTTCATGGAGCATGGTATTGTATATCGTTTTGCTCGGAGTCATACCGTGCATCTATTTGTTTGCACAACGAGTCGATTATGGCAAATGGAAACAATTCTTTTCCAAAACAGGTATTTCACTTGGGTTGTGCCTGATTATCGCATTAGTCAATATGGGTAATTGGCCCTGGATTGACCGTAATTCAACCAAGCTTGGCAGTATGCTGATGCCATGGTCGTATACGATAAATACTATCCGCTGGTGGAACAGCGAAAACCAACGCAACCGAAAAGAAATTCCCCTACCCGATGCTACCATTGTTTCTGACCGAAAAGATGTATGCGTCCTGATTATCGGCGAGTCTGCTCGCCGAGAAAACTTCTCACTCTACGGTTATGCGCGTCAAACAAATCCACGATTGGAAAAAGATAGTGTAATAGCGCTGATTGCTGAATCTGCTGCCACATACACCACTGCCGGTGTAAAGGCTATTCTTGACCACAAACCTTCTAAAAAACTATACGAGATTTTGCCTAATTATCTCAACCGGACTGGTGTAGATGTTGCATGGAGAACAACCAACTGGGGTGAACCTCCGGTTCATATCGCAAACTACAAGACCGGGAAAGACCTGCAAAAGCTTTATCCAGAATCTAATAGCAAATACGACGGCATTCTGCTCGAAGGCCTGAAAGACGAAATACGCAACAGCAACAAAGACAAGATGCTTGTGATCTTACACACGAGCACAAGCCACGGCCCAACTTACAACCTAAAATATCCATCGGAATTCGAAGTATTCACACCGGTTTGCAACACAGTTGAGATGTCGAAAGCTAACCCGAAAGAATTGATGAATGCCTACGACAATACGATTGTTTATACCGACTGGCTTGTGGATTCGGTAATAAATATTCTGCGTGACATTCCAGAACGCCGCAGCTGCATGATTTTTGTTTCTGACCACGGTGAATCGCTCGGTGAAGGCAATCTCTACATGCACGGTGTGCCAATGTCCATTGCTCCTAAAGTACAGACTGAGATTCCATTCATTGTCTGGACCTCGGATGACTCATTGAAAGTTGATTCTTCGAAAGAGGCAAGCCAATACCATGTTTTCCATAGTATTCTTAAATTCCTTGATGTTAATAGTCCTGTTTATAATCCGGAATTAAATATTTTCCAGTCTGAAAACTAAGCAACTACCTCGAACAGTTATGGAACGTAACCACGAACTTAGGCTTGCTTGGGATTTCATTGAAAACACATCTACAAGTGTATTTCTGACCGGTAAGGCCGGAACCGGAAAGACCACATTCCTACGTGAATTACGTAAACGCTCGGTTAAAACCATGATTGTGGTTGCTCCGTCGGGAGTAGCAGCTATCAACGCCGAAGGAGCAACCATACATTCTTTTTTTCAATTACCTCTTTCCCCGTTCGTGCCGGGAGCTGTGACGAAATCAAAATTTGCCATGGCAAAGGAAAAGCAACGCATAATTCGTTCAATCGATCTGCTTGTAATTGACGAGATCTCAATGGTGCGATGCGACATTCTCGACGCTGTCGATTCTACCTTGCGTCGGGTACGGCAGAATTCTCAACCATTCGGGGGTGTCCAGCTACTGATGATTGGTGATCTAAGGCAACTATCTCCGGTCGTGACGGATGCTGACGCTGCTATGCTTGCCCCCCATTATTCTTCTTATTACTTCTTCGACAGTAAAGCATTAGCATCTGTTCCGTATGTAACTATCCAGTTAAGCAAGGTCTATAGGCAGAGTGATGAAGAATTCATTGCTCTGCTCAACAATATAAGGGACAACAGAATTACAGAAACTGATTTAGCATTGCTTGAAAAGCGATATAAACCCAACCTATCTCAATATTCGCTGGCAGGCCAGATAAGACTGACCGCCTTTAACCGCGATGCTGACAATTGCAACCGCCAGCAACTGCGACTTCTACCTGGCGAAACAAAGGTGTACCATGCACGGATTCAGGGGACTTTTCCGGAAACTTCATTTCCGACTGAATTGAATCTTGAGCTTAAAAACGGTGCGCAGATAATGTTTTTAAAAAACGATACATCTGGCGACCATAGATACTATAATGGAAAAATCGGCATCATCAAGTCAATGCATAGTAACGGTATCTATGTCGTTTGCGACGACGATCCCCAACCGATTTTTGTAGAACCTCAAGTTTGGGAAAATCAAACATTTTCCATCAATGATAGTAACAATACACTTGAATCAACTACTATAGGGAGTTTCACACAACTACCTGTAAGGTTAGCATGGGCAATAACAATACATAAATCGCAGGGGCTGACATTCGACAATGTCATCGTTGATGCGGGCAATTCATTTGCACCAGGCCAAGTATATGTCGCACTCAGCAGATGCCGCACATTGGAGGGACTTACACTTGTTTCTCGAATCACACGACGTTCTATTATACCGGATAGCAGCGTCGACCGATTCATCGCCGGACAAGCCGATGCGATTGCCAGAAGCATTGAGCGGCTCAAAGAGCTGAAAAATGATTTCCAAAGAAGAATGGTGACAGATGCATTCGGTTTTTCAGCATTGTTAACCTTTCATGAAAGATTAGCGCGAATTCTTGGCCAGACATTCGCCAATATGTTTCCAACGGTAATTGCCGAGCATGACAATGCGGCTTCAAGGCTTAAGAAATCTATAGTTGAAGTTTCAAAGAAACTTACTGCTAAGATTAATGCGACGTCAATAGAGAATCTGTTTATTCCAGCTGTTCAGAATCGTTATAAAGCTGCCGCACAATATTTTGCAAACGAGCTTCAGGCTATTTTCTCGGACTGGGTCGACATAACTGCACGCGTAAGGAGCGACAATAAATTAGCTTCACAACGGGTAGCCGAGGCATATTCCGATTTTATTTCGGAACTAAAATACAAGACTAATTTGCTTGAAAAGATATCGGCAACCGGAATTCTGCCGGAATCCTTTCCGCAAATGAAACGTGAATCTATTTTAAATTCAACGAAAGAAAAAAAGATTTCTGTAAGTAAGAAGACAAAGCAACGCAAACAGAAAACAGAAAAACCGGACACTCGACAGGAAACACTCCGATTGCTCGAATCAGGAATGAGCATTAAAGATGTGGCCCGTGAGCGTGGCCTGACTATTAATACAATAGAAAATCATATCTGTGTCCTTATACTCAAAAACAAACTGCCCCTTAACCGGTTTGTAAGCCCGGAAAAGGAACAGCTGATTCGCAGGCATTTTAAGGAGAACCCAAATATCCTGAATTTCTCTGAGCACATGGAAATTTTGTCGCCGCGTGTAAGCTACAGTAATTTGAAAATGGTAAAAGCTCAAATCGACAAAGAAAATGCCATGTCGACTACCTCAAAGGGAAAACCGACGGTTTGAAAATACATGGATATGGTTCACGACAAACTATATCCGAATTCTTTACAACGGCATTATAAGATGCCACTGCTTCATCGGCATTATCAAATGTAGAAATCAGAACATAATAGAGCGGCTCACCATTCTCTACAACTGTAGCTGAAGAGTAACCCATTCCACGTAGACGATTCATCATCGAACGGGCATTGAAAATCTGTTTAAACTGTGCTACCGCTACTGAATAAAGCCCAACAGAATCCGGGGCTGATATCCCGGGTGTGCATTTAACAGCCACCTGCATGAGTGGTATTGTATCGTTACCGACAATAATACCCGACTTTATGGTTTGCTTGCGGAGATGATTGTAAATTGTCGATTCAACCGGTGATTGATTGTCTGCTTTCTGCTTTGTTGCCAGATAAGCCTGACGGTAATTTGCTTCAGTTGGCTTGCACGAGAAAAGCAAACAAGAGAAACAAAATGTAATAGCTATAAGTTTTATTGTTTTCATTTTATAGGTCGTTTAACGAGTTCTATCACTTCAAGATTTGTAATATTTCCATTGTCCAGCGTCAGTCTTACTATTGTTCTAACCGTTTGCCAGCCTTGCACACCAGCCGCTCCAGGATTGATATGCAATAATCCAAGTTCGCGATCAGGCATTACTTTCAGGATATGACTGTGGCCGCACACATAGAGGCGGATGTTATTGTCGCGCAAAAGTTTCTTCATTCCGGGAGAATACCGACCTGGGTAACCTCCGATATGGGTCAACAGGATTTTTACACCCTCGACTTCAAAAATCATCAATTCATCGCAAATTCGACGGACTTGTCCATGATCAATATTACCGGACACCGCACGCACAACCGGACAAACTTCTTTCAACCGTTCAAGCAAGACAATGTCACCGATATCACCTGCATGCCAGATCTCGTCGCAACCCGACAAATACTGCTCATACCGGTCGTCCCAATAAGAATGTGTATCCGAAATAATTCCAATTGTTTTCATTTATTTAAAAACTTTAAATAAAAATAGTCTAACGCGTCTATAGAATATTTAATATCAACAATTTATGACAAATAATGTTTTATACATTATCCAGAATTATTTAACTTTGCAGTGTAAATCATGTAGCAGACAACACTGACTGTGAAAAACACAAATTACTGCTACCCTTTTATTACTTATCATTCTTCTCTCTCCACGTTCCGTCAGCACGGAACTATTACCGCCCGAAGCCGATTGGCTTCGGGCGGTAATATTATCTGATATTAGTTTAGTCTTTATTCACTGGCAAAGTCTGAGGCAGAATGCCGTCGCGACGCAACAGGGCATCAATTGACGGTTCCTGTCCACGGAAACGTTTATAAAGAATCATCGGGTGTTCGGTTCCACCTTTCGAAAGCACGTTTTCGCGGAACGAATCGGCTTTCTGTTGATTGAACAGTCCATTTTGACGGAAAACGTCGAAAGCGTCAGCATCAAGCACCTCTGCCCACTTGTAGCTGTAGTAGCCGGACGCATATCCGCCTGCAAATATGTGACTGAACTGAGGAGAGAACAAGCAACCCTCAATCTGCGGGAACATGTTGACTTTTGCCATTGCCTCAGCTTCAAATTTTGCTGCATCGTCAACGGGAGCTGATATTGTATGCCATGCCATGTCTGTCATGCCGAAAGACAATTGACGAAGACAAGCATAACCGGCTCCAAACTGTGATGTTTCAATAATTTTATTGACCAATTCTGCAGGAATAGGCTCACCTGTCTGATAGTGCCGGGCAAATCCGTCGAGGAATTCCTTTTGTGTGAGGTAGTTCTCATTAAACTGCGAAGGAAGTTCAACAAAATCACGGTAAACGTTTGTTCCAGAGAGTGACGAATATGTTGTATTCGCAAGAAGACCATGAAGAGCATGTCCGAATTCATGCAAGAATGTGCTAACCTCATATGGTGTAAGGAGTGACGGCTTCGTAGGAGTTGGTTTAGTGAAATTCATCACTATAGTCACATGAGGGCGTGTCATCTTTCCATTAGCATCAATATATTCTTCTTGAAACGAAGTCATCCATGCACCCGGACGTTTTGATTCGCGCGGGAAAAAGTCGGTGTAAATAACGCCAAGATATGAACCGTCTTTATCCATAACATCGTATGCATTAACGTCGGGATGATAAACTTCAATTTTGTCGTTTTTCTTAAATGTCAATCCATAGAGTTTCGTAGCAAGACCGAAAACGCCATCAACCACGTTGCTAAGTTCAAAATATGGGCGAAGTTCCTCCTCGTTATAACCGAACTTTTCTTCTTTCAAAAGATTGGCATAATAGCTGTAGTCCCATGGCTGAAGTGTCACTTTTTTGCCTTCTTTTTTTGCCGCAAATGCCTCAAGTTCGGCAAATTCTTTGCGCTGCGCTGGTATATAAGCATCGGCCAGCTGGTTAAGCAATGAATTGACATTTTCAACATTTTCAGCCATTGTTTTCACCAAAGCATAGTCGGCATACGTTTTATAACCGAACAGATTGGCAATCTGACGTCGTGTGTCAGCAATCTCTGTCATAAGTTCCATGTTCGAGAACTCTCCTTTTGTGTTGCGGGAATTGTACAATCGATAGAACTTTTCTCGTAAATCCGGACGCTGACTATACTTCATAAACGCAGTGTAAACCGGCTGCTGTAATGTGAAAAGATACTCCCCTTCCCGTCCTTTTGCCTTAGCTGCAGCGGCAGCAGCCTCAACAGAACTTTCAGGAAGACCGGCCAGATCATCGGCCGTTAGCCATATTTCATATGTATTAAGTTCTTTCAATACGTTTTGTCCGAAACGGGTGGTGAGTTCCGACAGTTTAGAAACCAACCGACTGTATTTTTCACGTTCTTCTCCTTGCAGATTAGCGCCGTTTCGAGCAAAAGAATCGTAAGTTGTCTGTAACAGCATCTGCTGTTCTGGAGTCAAAGTGAAGTTGTTCCGATTATTGTAAACAGATTTAATACGATTCCAAAGCTTTTCATTCAGGGATATGCTCGTGCTGTGTGCTGAAAGTTTTTTTGAAACTTCAAGCGAAATTTCCATCAGCTCATCGTCGGAGTCTGCCGACAGAAGCGGATAGAAAGTGTTGAGAACTCTGTTAAGGTCAGCGCCTGAGCGCTCAAGCGCCACAATTGTATTCTCAAAAGTTGGATTCGCACTATTGTTTATTATCGCATCAATTTCCTCGTTTTGAAGTTTTATACCGCGTTCGATCGCAGGCATATAATGAGCATTCTTTACTTGAGTAAAAGGAATTGTACCGTGAATCGTAGAATACTCTTTATAAAACGGGTTTTCCATTTCGGATTTTTCAGCTGCCATTGTCTGCACTTGTGTCATAATTGTCAGTGAAGCCGCAAGGGCGAATGTTTTTACTTTCATTATTTAGCCGGATATAGTTAATTTATACCACAAAATTAGCTATTATCAGTGTAATTACTGTTATTATTAACGGTTTTTCTTATACATTAGGGCATCGATCATTAGTGGCATAACGTTGAGATCCACACCGGCTCGTTCGAGCCAGATGTAATCAGAACGGAGATCTGAAATAAATTGTTCTTGTTCCACTCCAGGCTGCGACATCGCCAGACTGTAGTAGTTAAGAGCCTCCCGAATATCGTTTGTTGCCATACTCAAGTGGCCCATATTCATATAATCGGTAGCCGTAGGATTGTTAAGCAAAATCCTTTCGAAGTATTTCTTACTCTGTTCAAATTGTCCCATTACGAACGAGCACCATGCAATCGGGCGAAGTGCCTTATGCGATTCAGGGGCAAGATACTCAACCTTAAAATAGTATTTTAACGCTTTCTCGTAATCTTCAAGTTCCAGAAGACAATGCCCTATGCTGAGTGCCAATTCTATATCATCTGGACGCGACTGCTCAATACGTTCATAATACTCTAAAGCTTTTGATATATTACCGGTTGCTCTGTAGCACGCAGCAATACGACGCATGGTCCATATGCTATCCGGCCTCATGAGTTCGGCTTTCAGATAGGTCTGTAAAGCCTTGTCAGTCGCTCCCAGTTTCTGCTGGCAGACACCCATCTTCTGAAGCGATGCATTATCGATGTTATTATTTACAGCCAACTGTTCGAATATCGCCAAAGCATCGGAATAGTAGCCTCGCTTAAAATAGAATTCTGCGACAAGCTTCAGATTATCTACGTCGGAAAGATCGGCAGATAGAATTTTAAGGGCGGCAAGATTCAGCGGGCGAGCAAATGGGTCTACGAATTCACCCCGACGGCGAAACAGTTTAAAGAAGCGATAAAGCTGCTGTACATAGCGATTCGCTATGTGCTGACGGTAAGTAGCATCGGTTTGAATGGATGCATTCTGTAGCTCCATTGAAGCCATCTGCTGCTGATCCAGCTGGATCGAAAGCATTTTGCGTTGAGATTCCGGCATACCGGACAGCATTAACAAAAAGGAATATTTATCGCCGTCGCAGAACATATTCATTGCGTCAAGCATTGTTGCAAGCTTTTTCACTTCCGGGTCATTCCCGATTTCGGGCGAATCAGTTCGAAACGGCATAAACCAGTTTGCTACATCATTGAAGAACGGGAACGATTTCAGGTTTGCAAAGGTTGCCAACATCACATCTCCTCCTTCTTCCTGAAGTTGCATCAATTCTTTCAATGAGTCGGTTATTCCGGCTTTGTCAAGTATTTCTTCCCATTCTGGATTATCTTCAATTGAAGGGAACTCGGTCAGTGAAGATGTATCACTTAACCGACGTGCGACATCTGGCCGCAGCTTCATCATCTGAGGCATTATCTCATCGGTCAACTTGCGGTGAATCCGTTCTGTGTCACGCGTACGTATCAGTTGCATTGCTATCATGCGTACATCCGATTCCCAAGATGTTGTTTCACGCAATGCTTCAATCCGCCGTTTCATAATTGTATTATTAAACCGATCGCGGTGCAGACACATTCCAATCAAAGTTCCACTCAAAGCATACACTTCAAGTTTGGGAGAATCTGCATTTTGGTAAATGTCAAGCAAAAGATCAACTTTGGTCTGATCATAAAATTGAACCAATGAAAGCGATAAAGCCGAAACAATCAGCAATTGAAAATACATTGGGAATGGTGAATCTGCCGCATAAATATTACGCAAACTTGCAGCCTCATCGTTGGAAAGAGGGAAAGAAGTCCATACTCGGTTAAAAATACGCTTTGCAACCACATCAGCAGCCGCAACGCTATCCACAGAAGATTCAGAAACAGTTTCCGAAGTTAGCATATTGTAAAGCGAACTTTGCTGCACCAACTTCAAGTATTCTTCTAACAACGACTTAAGGCTATCTGATGTCTGCAACCGTTCATATCGCAAAGTGGAATAGAATAATTCGGGTGCATTTTCGAGTTTTAATTTATGACTAATCACATCTGTAAGCCTTAGCATGTCGGCCACAATTGAATCGTAAAGTTCCTGACGATTAGGATCTGGCTGACCACTGACGGCATAATCGAGCATCATCGAATATGATTGTTCGATATTATCGATTCGTCCGGTTATTGTCCAATCGCCAAGCGAAGCAGCATGTTTTCTGAGCCAAATAAATGCATCGCGTAAACGTCTGGCTGCGACAGCATCGCAAATCGTTTTAACTCTCTGTGATATTATCTGTGTTGTTTCTTTTATCATATCATTAGTTTTTCTATTATTTAGAATGCAAACTCTATGCCAATAACAATTTAATCATCTAAAAAGAAGTCTTTTGCTACAATTTTAGTTATTTTTTGCTTTTTTCTCAATATTAATACTAATTTTGTGTTTCTGTAATCGATTTTGCTATTTATCTTTATGAATAAAATATTAGAAAAAGAATATTTCTCGGAGAAGGTGGTGAAACTTGTTGTCGATGCACCACTTATAGCGTCGTCGAGAAAAGCCGGTCACTTCGTAATTGTGCGTGCTTGCGACAAAGGTGAACGCATTCCATTAACAATCACCGATGCCGATCCGATCAAAGGTACAATAACTCTGGTTGTACAAAATGTAGGTGTGTCATCCGGTAAGATTTGTGCACTTAATGCTGGCGATTATCTAACCGACGTTGTTGGGCCGCTCGGACAGGCAACACACATTGAAAACTATGGCACAGTTGTGTGTTGTGGCGGAGGAGTTGGTGTCGCTCCACTATTGCCGATCATAAAAGCAATGAAAGAAGCCGGAAACAGAGTGATCACGGTGCTGGCAGCACGCACAAAAGACCTAATTATTCTCGAAAAACAATGTGCTGAATATTCCGATGAGGTTATCATTATGACCGACGACGGCAGCTACGGACGAAAAGGACTTGTAACAGACGGCGTTGAAAGCGTCATTCTCAAAGAAAAGGTCGATTTGGTTGTTACTATCGGTCCTGCCGTTATGATGAAATTTGTGGCACTTACCACACGAAAACACAATGTCCCAACCATGTGCTCGCTCAACACGATTATGGTCGACGGCACCGGCATGTGCGGAGCATGCCGTGTGACCGTTGACGGGAAAACGCGTTTTGTTTGCATCGACGGTCCGGAATTTGATGCTCACAAAGTTGATTTCGACGAAATGCTTATGCGTTTGCGCACATATAATTGATTGAATCATTATGTCAGAAATAGCCAATAATACATCTGCGCCGCGCGATACACAGTGGCGCGAAGAGTTGCGTGCGAAACATACAGCCAAAGAGCGCACGTTAATTCCAAGAGTTAAAATGCCGGAACTACCTCCGGAATATCGAGTGACGACTCTAACCGAAGAAGTCAATCAAGGTCTAAGTGCTGAATCTGCAGTGCTGGAAGCGACGCGCTGCATGGATTGTCCAGATCCACAGTGTGTGACTGGATGCCCTGTCGGAATTAATATTCCCGGATTTATAAAAAACATTGAACGTGGGGAGTTTGTAACTGCAGCCGGTGTGCTAAAGGAAACAAGCGCATTGCCTGCAGTATGCGGTCGTGTGTGCCCGCAGGAAAAACAGTGCGAAAGCCGCTGCATCTACCTCAAGATGAAAAAAGAACCTGTTGCTATCGGGTATCTCGAACGCTTTGCCGCAGATTTTGAACGTGTTTCGGGACAGTCAACAAAGCCTTCTGTAGCTCCGGCAAACAATGTTAAGATAGCTGTTGTCGGGTCAGGTCCTGCTGGTTTATCGTTTGCCGGGGACATGGCTAAACGTGGCTATGATGTAACCGTATTCGAAGCACTTCACGAAATAGGTGGAGTTCTAAAATATGGGATACCGGAATTCCGTCTGCCAAATTCTGTTGTAGATTCAGAAATAGAAACACTATCGTCTTTAGGTGTAAAATTTGTAACTGATTGTGTTATTGGAAAAACTCTCAGTTATCAGGATTTACATGAAATGGGATTTAAGGGCATTTTCGTTGCATCTGGAGCTGGACTTCCCAAATTCATGGGCATTCCGGGTGAAAATTTCATTGGGGTAATGTCGTGCAACGAATATCTGACACGCATCAACCTTATGGGTGCGGGTCGTGACGGCTACGACACTCCTGTGTTGAGAGGCCGTCGTGTGGCCGTTATCGGCGGAGGCAACACGGCAATGGATGCTGTTCGCACGGCACGCCGAATGGGTGCAGAAGTAGCAATGATAGTGTATCGGCGTGGCGAAGACGAAATGCCTGCACGAGTAGAAGAAGTTAAACATGCAAAGGAAGAGGGAGTGACATTCCTCACGCTTCACAATCCGGTTGAATATCTGGCCGATGATAATGGGCGGGTGCGTGCTATGCTTGTTCAACGTATGGAACTTGGTGAGCCGGATGAGTCGGGAAGACGATCACCGGTGCCGGTTAAGGACGCTATAGATGAGATTCCTGTTGACCTTGTAATTGTCAGTGTTGGGGTTTCTCCAAATCCTCTTGTGCCAAATGCGATTCCTGAATTAGAAATATCACGTCGCGGTACAATTATTGTCAACGAACAAACCATGCAATCCTCGCTTAAAGATCTCTATGCAGGTGGAGATATCGTGCGTGGTGGCGCAACTGTCATCCTTGCAATGGGCGACGGTCGCAGGGCTGCTGCGGCAATAGATAAATCACTTTCAATTGTTAACAAAATTTAACAATGGGGGGGGTAAAAATCATCTTTTCTCCATATCTTTGCAATAAATTGATTTAAATCGACATAAATTCGAACAAAATACGTGGATTAACATTACAGAGGTATTAATTAGCCGTAGCAAAAATAGCTGCGGCTAATTTGTTTAGCATGAAAAGCAATCATCGAAGTGGACAGTCTTATTTTTTTTGTACCTTTGTAGAGATTTATTAAACAATCGAATATCCGCCAGACAGAATGTTGCTACTCCGTGCCACTTTACCTACAGTTACAGACCCCGTACTAATATTTTTTATAGTACTGGTCATTATCCTGCTGGCGCCCATTCTGCTTAACAGGCTCAAGATTCCACACATTATCGGCATGATAGTTGCCGGAGTCATAATAGGCCCTTACGGAATCGCATTGCTCGCACGCGATGCAAGCTTCGAAATTTTTGGTCAGGTCGGTATCATATATTTAATGTTCCTCGCCGGAATAGAGATAGACATGTACCATCTGAAGAAGAACCTGCGCAAGGGACTTGGTTTCGGATTCTACACGTTCATTATTCCCATGATTATAGGAACACTGTCGTCGGTTTGGCTTTTAGGATTCAATTGGCTGACGGCTGTGCTTCTGGCTTCGATGTATGCCAGCCATACGCTGGTAGCTTACCCTATTGTTTCCCGTTTCGGTTTAACAAAATCACCGGCAGTCATAATAACTATTGCCGGAACTATTGTCACAGTTCTCGGTGCGTTGATTGTACTTGCTGTAATTGTCGGCATCTATCGTGAAGGTGTGTTTAATGTGTCGGAAGTACTTTGGCTTCTGGGACGACTGGTTATATATTGTCTTGCTATTGTCTACCTTTACCCTCGTTTGACGCGTTGGTTCTTCAAAAAATACAACGATAATATCACACAATTCATCTATGTTCTGGCAATGGTGTTTCTGGCCAGTGTAACGGCTAAGATGATTGGACTGGAAAGTGTGCTTGGCGCTTTCTATGCCGGTCTGGTAATGAACCGTTACATACCCTATACCTCCGGACTAATGAATCGCATCGAATTTGTAGGCAATGCTATTTTCATTCCATATTTCCTGATTGGAGTTGGAATGCTTATTAATGTCGGAGTGTTATTTGCCAGTTGGAACACCTTATATGTTGCACTCGTTATGTCGGTGATCGCTACATTTTGCAAATGGCTTGCTGCGTGGATTACGCAACGCGTCTATCACATGAGCAGTGCCGACCGTAGCATGATGTTCGGATTGTCGAATGCTCAGGCTGCAGCAACTCTGGCGGCTGTAATGATAGGCTATAAGCTCGGCATTTTTAACGAGGATGTACTCAACGGTACAATTGTAATGATTTTGATTACGTGTACCATATCATCGGTTGTCACGGAACGCGCTTCGCAACGCATAAAACTTGAATTGCTTAAAGATGTTGCCGATCAACAAAATGGACTTGGCGGACGAGAACTGAGAAAACGTCATACGCTCATTACAGTTTCCAATCCGGTTACGGCGCCGGCACTGGTCGACTTTGCAGTACTGATGCAACCGATAGGCAAACGCATTGAAAGCGAAATTTATGCGCTTCACGTGCGTAACGACAACTCTGCCGGTTCACGAGCCATTGGCCGTAATTCGCTTGACGTTGCTGTAACGACAGCAGCCGGTGTCGATGTGAAGGTAACACCTATTGAGCGATACGACATGAACATCGTGACTGGGCTTGTCAATACAATTGAAGAACGCGACATCACAGATGTGATAATGGGTATGCACCGACGCACAAACGTAATTGACAGTTTCTTCGGTGCGAAAATTGAACAGTTGCTGAAACTGACCAACAAAATGATAGTCATAACTCGCTGCTTCATACCGGTGAGTACAGTTACAAGAATTGTGGTTTATGTGCCCGAGAAAGCTCAGTATGAAACAGGGTTTAAACGCTGGGTACTCTCTATCGGGGCTCTCGCTTCACAAATTGGCTGTCGCGCTATATTCTGTTGTCACACAGAAACATGGCCCTACATACGCCAGGTACTGTATAAGAATCAGATTGAAATACGTGCCGAGCATCGCGAAATGAACGACTGGGACGACTTTCTGTTGCTGGCTAACCGTATACTCGACGACGATCTTTTTGTTGTTATCAGTGCACGCCGCACGTCTGTATCGTTCAACTCTCAAATGGACGAGCTCCCGGGGTTTCTTCAGCGATACTTTTCCAAGAATAATCTTGTTGTGCTATACCCCGGGCAATTCGGCAAGGAAGTTCCGGTTACATCCACTATCGATCCTCTGGCAAGCAACATCACCACACAACCCAGTCAATTGTGGATACGGATCGCGTCGTTCTACCGCCGTTTGATTATGCTGCGTAAACGTTTCACTCAGAGGAATCGGCAAAGAAAAATCGATTTATAAACTTCAAAATCTACAATAATGAAATCAACAGACGAACTCATAGACGATCTGCTAACACTTGCATTTGCAGAAGATGTTGGCGACGGCGACCATACAACATTATCAACCATTCCTGACTCGGCCGTAGGCAGACAACATTTACTTATCAAGGAGGAAGGTATTCTGGCAGGAGTTGAAATGGCTCGCCGAGTTTTTAAAAAATTCGATCCTGAGCTGAAAATGACTGTATTCATCAACGACGGCGAACATGTGAAACCGGGCGATATCGCCTTTGTTGTCGAAGGCAAAGTTCGTTCGCTGCTCCAGACCGAGCGTGTGATGTTGAACATTATGCAACGTATGAGCGGAGTTGCCACAATGACTGCCCGCTATCAGAACCGTCTTGAAGGACTCAAAACCAAAGTTCTGGACACTCGAAAGACAACCCCCGGAATGCGTCTTCTCGAAAAAGAAGCCGTAAAAATTGGTGGAGGAATGAATCATCGAATCGGTCTGTTTGATATGATCCTGATCAAAGATAATCATGTCGACTTTGCCGGAGGTATTCCTCAAGCTGTTGCATCAGCGAAAAAATACCTTAAAGAAAAAAACAAAAATCTTAAAATTGAAGTAGAAGTTCGTAACACCGAAGAAATACTTCAGGCTCTCGAAGCAGGAGCTGATCGCATTATGCTCGACAACTTTACACCGGAACGCACACGTGAGGCAGTAAAATTAATCGTCGGTCGTGCAGAAGTGGAATCATCAGGTGGAATCACTCTTGATACCTTGCGCGACTACGCCGAATGTGGAGTCGATTTCATTTCTGTAGGAGCTCTCACTCATTCAGTCAAAGGTTTAGACATGAGTTTCAAAGCTTGTTAAGCTGTATCTGCTAAAGATTTTTCTCGCACCCCGACAATGACAACACGCGAAAAAGAAATCTTCAAAGTCACTCTCACCGGAAGTACAGTTAATGCTCTGCTGATTGTGCTTAAATTCATTGCCGGTATTGCCGGGCGCAGTTCAGCCATGCTTGCCGATGCTGTTCACTCACTGAGCGATTTCATTACAGATATTATTGTGGTAGTATTTGTGAAAATATCGGGTCGGCCAAGTGACAAAACCCACGACTACGGCCATGGCAAATTTGAAACACTTGCCACTTTAATAATAGGTCTGATCCTCGCCGTCGCCGGAATCGGATTAATGGTTAACAGTGTCGAACTGGTTATTAAAAGTTTAAACGGGCATGAATTAGGCAGCCCAACTCTTCTTGCACTGGTGGTCGCGGTTCTTTCTATAGTTTCAAAAGAATGGCTTTACCGCTACACTGTCCGGAAAGGACGAAATTTGGATTCGCAAGCGGTAATAGCCAACGCATGGCACCACCGCAGCGATGCCATTTCATCGTTAGGAACCCTGATCGGCATAGCAGGTGCAATGTTTCTTGGACAAAAATGGCGCATACTCGATCCGATTGCGGCAATTTTAGTTAGCCTGTTCATTATAAAAAGCGGCTACGACATCATGAAACCATGCATAAGTGAATTGCTCGAAGCATCGCTTCCCGAAACGCAGGAACAGGAGATTTTGAAACTTGTCAAGTCGGTTCCCGGTATTCTCGATGTCCGCAACCTACGTTCACGCCGGATTGGAAATGGAATAGCTGTTGACATGCATGTGAAAATGGATGGGAGTCAATCGCTGGTCGATGCTCATTCGAAAGCCACGGCTGCTGAAAAAGCGATAAAAGCCCGTTTTGGCGATAACTCGATCATAAACATTCACATGGAACCATTCACACAAAATAACAGTACAAAAAAAGATTGAGTACAATTTCGTACCCAATCTTTTTTATGCTGTTTTCGAAAAGGGATTAGAATGTCACTGCAAACTGAACCTGTACACGGTTCGTGTGAAGTCCTTCACCATTAAAACTCTTACGGTGGCCATAATCGTACTCAATACCGGCCGAAACAAAAGAATTAATGTTATATATTAAGTTGGCAGCAACATAATCGCCATATCTGTATGTGCCATCCGCTGGTTTCATATTGTCGGTCAACCAGTTGGTAAGGTGACTATAGGCAACGTTTGATGTCAATTTGTTGGAGAAAGCATAGCTTAATCCACCTGTCACGCCCATGCTTTTCACCATATCCATGTGTCCGTTGCCGGTAGCCATTGCATCAAGCCCCAAGCCGTTATCATCCTGCAGATAAGACCCTATACCTTTTCCATATGCAATATTATAGTTAACACTGAGAGGACCAACAACTTTTGTCATTCCTGACAACTGAACTCCAAGTCCGGTAAGTGTGGAATTTTTGCTGTCGACAAGATTACGGTATTGCATCGGGCGAATCAATCCTGACAGACGAACGTGCGATGCTCCCCCGTCCCATGCATATTGTAGATAGAGAGGTATTGCAGGAATACGCTGGTTAACCTGCGATGTACGGTTGTCGGTAGTGAGTGATGTCGAAGGTGCATCAATACCGATCGCGCCGGAGAAATTATTCGTAAAATTCTGCTGCCAGTAGGCAGTGAATAAAGTGATATCGGGATAACCGTTTGGACCCTCAAAGTCTATTGTCATAGGCTCGGCTGCTCCATCGTTGAAAAGGCTTGAAGTGTAACCTGCCGTCAGTCCGCGATATTTAGCATAAAAATGCTGAACACTGAATGTATTGTTGTTACCGGTAAAATTTCCCTTGAAGAATAATCCCACCTGATTATCCGTTCCAGGCATAGCTACAAAGTTCATATACACCGACGATGTCTGCCAACCAAAGCCCAACGACGATCTGTTACCAGCCGTCGACGGGGTGATAGCCGATGGTGTGAACAGAATCGGTGATGACATGTTATCGCCAAAATCAAATACTCCCTCGCCAAGGAACTGTGCACCTATACCTAAATAATATTGGTGATCTTTTCCTACAATTGCAAAACGTGGCAGACCATTGTCGTTAGGAGCCTGAGGGGCGTTTGCTTTTAAGTGTTGTTCTACTCGGGCTGCATTAACTGTATCATTATTAATAACAGTCACCACATTTTTGTCAAGTCGATTATCGCGTTGCGCCATTGCGCTGAACGATGTTGTTCCGGCCATTGCTACTGCAAGCCATAATAGTGTCTTTTTCATAAATAGTTAAATAAAAATTTTCACGTAGTTTTATTTTCGTTGACATATATATAACAACTCAAAGTTATGTTTTGATTAAAAAAGAATGAATTTTGATTATACTGAACAAAACTTCATTGGCCGATGTTTTAGAAATGTAACGCAGGATAAAAGAATCCAAGACATTACTCTACTAAACACCGAAAACTTTAAACACACAATAATTAATAATCAAAATTCAAGACCTAATGGACAAAACTATTACTCATGCGCAAATCAAAGCCGCAGTAGAAGAAGCTTACAACGAGTGTAAGGGAATTACAGGCGGACAGAACGCCAACTACATCCCGTTTTTAGCTAATGTTGATTCAAACTTGTTCGGTCTGAGTGTCACACTGCCCGACGGCACCACATTTAATGTCGGCGACACTGAATACAAATTTGGTATCGAATCCGTTTCAAAAGTGCTTACAGCAATTCTGGTTCTCAAACAGTATGGCGCAGATGCCGTTCTTAAACAAATCGGTGCCGATGCAACCGGACTTCCATTCAACTCAATTTTCGCAATCCTGCTTGAAAATGATCATCCCTCAACCCCGTTGGTTAATGCCGGTGCAATCACTGCCTGCTCAATGGTTAATCCCGTAGGTGATTCATGGGGCAAATGGGAAGCAATCATCAATAACATTGCCGATCTTTGCGGTTCGGAAGCACAGGTGATCGACGAACTTTACAAATCTGAATCGGAAACAAACTTCAATAACCGCGCAATCGCATGGCTTTTGAAGAACTACAACCGTATTTATGACGATGTGCCTATGAGCCTCGACCTATACACACGTCAGTGTTCAGTCGGCATTACAGCTTCTCAGCTTTCAATCTGTGCCGGTACAATTGCAAACGGTGGTCTTAATCCTGTAACAAAGAAACAGGTATTCGATCCGGAACTTGCGCCGAAAATCACAACCCTTATCTCATCAGTTGGTTTCTATCAAAATACTGGCGATTGGCTTTACACATCAGGTATTCCTGCAAAGAGCGGTGTAGGCGGTGGCGTATTAGGAGTTCTTCCCGGTGTAATGGGTATAGCAGCCTTCGCACCTCCATTGGATGAAGCCGGTAACTCTGTGAAAGCACAGGCAGCAGTCAAAGCCGTAATGAAGAAACTCGGACTGGGCGTATTCAACGGCGACCGCGTAACCGTAACAGCATAACAGGCCTATTATAGTGATAATAAATTCATATAATTAATAACTTATTACGTTTTTTCAACTATGCAAGTACAAACAGGTAAAGGTACCATCTCGATGATGGTGGTCCTTGCAATATGGTCATTGTCACTTGCCGTCGACCTTCCTGGCCTGGCTGTGACACCTATAGAGGGAAGCCTCAGAAGTATATTTACCGATGCAACCGACTTTAAGATTCAGTTGCTTACGGTACTTCCTAACTTAGTTATCATCCCGTTCGTTTTGCTTTCCGGTAAACTTTCGGAAAGCCGTCACAAAGTTGCGGTTATCGCATTAGGTACGATACTCTATCTTGTGGCAGGAGCGTGGTCAATATTCTGTAATTCACTGACAGGCTTGATTTGGCTCAGCTGTCTGCTTGGAGCAGGTTGCGGTTTGATTCTGCCGTTCTCAACCGGTCTTATCGCCGACGTCTTCACCGGTAAATACCGTATGAAACAGATGGGTATCATTTCAGCTATCGGTAACATCGCTCTTGTGCTCGCCACTTTCGCAGTCGGTTTCCTCGTAGCAGGCGACCTCACTCAGACCTGGCACCGTGCATTCTTCGTTTATCTGATTCCATTGCTGTCATTGGTTCTGATCCCATTCCTGCGTAAAATTCCGCAGTCCGACTATCAGTCAACTTCAACAACTGCTTCCGCATCAGACTCGAAAAGCACATCAAACACAACAGCAGCTGCAACCACAACTGTACCGGCCGTTGATGCCGACGGTTTCTCAACCGCAGGTCAGAAAGTTAAAGGTGGTTTCTATGTAGGACGTACTATCTGGTTGCTTTTAGCATACTTCTTCTTCGTATTTGCTACATGTATTCCTTCATACTATCTGCCTAACTTCAAGTGGATTTCATCGGAAGAGGCTTCTACAATGACTTCTGTATTCTACTTCGCAATGTTCGTAGTCGGCCTGGCATTGACACCTGTCATGAAAACATTCCGTAAAACTACATTCATCGTTGCAACATCAATGATCGTAGGAAGTTTTGCACTGTTTGTCTTCGTTCCCGGCAGTCTTGTTGTCTACATCATCGCAGCTGCTCTTTGTGGTCTTGGTAACGGTATCGCTCAGCCTATCTTCTACACCAAAGCTACCGAAGTTGTTACCAGCGATAGCAAATCAACTCTTTCACTTGCCTACCTTCAGGTTGCAAACTATGTAGCAATTTCAATGGTTCCTGTAATCATTGGCGCAGGTCAGAAAATCTTCAACACCACCTCAACAATGTTCCCCTTCATCTTTGTAGGTATCGCAACAGCAATCGTTCTGGTGTTTGTAGTACTCCGCAGCCGTCACTTCGTATTCGGTATGTCGAAGAACTACTTCTAATCAAATTAAATTACTGAATGATAAGAGATGGCGGCCTGAACCGACCGCCATCTCAATTTTAAGAAACAACAAAAACACACGACATTATGAATAACACATCTAACAAACCCAGAATTCTTATTATTTATACAGGTGGTACAATCGGCATGGTTGAAACTACCAACGGCCTCCAGCCTTTTGACTTCTCTCACCTTATGGATAACGTTCCCAAGGTTGGACAACTCGGCTACGACATAAAGAGCGTACAGTTCCCGCAGCCTATCGATTCATCAAACATGAATCCTACATATTGGAATCAGATTGTTAAAGACATTGCGGATAATTACGATGACTTCGACGGCTTTGTTGTTCTCCACGGTACCGATACAATGGCTTACACAGCCTCTGCTCTTGCCTTTATGCTTCGCAACTTGCGTAAACCTGTCGTAATCACTGGTTCACAGCTCCCTATCGGTGACACTCGTGAAGACGGTACAGAAAATCTTATCTCTGCGCTTGAAGTTGCAGCTGCCAAAGATGAAAACGGCGATCCTATGATTCAGGAAGTTGTTATTTCTTTCCAGGATTATATTGTTCGTGGTTGCCGCGCCACAAAATTCACATCGACAGGCTTCCATGCTTTCAAGAGTCTTAACTACCCCAACCTCGGTACTATCGATTTGCACATCAGCTACGCTAAACCTTACCTGATGCGTCATTCAACGGCTCTTCCTTTGCAACCATTCTATTCCATGGATCCGTCGCTTCTGGTAATGTGGCTCTATCCTGGTATTACAGAAGATGTGGTAAAGGCACAGCTTGCTACTCCTGGCATTAAAGCTGTTATCCTCCGCACATTCGGTGCCGGAAACGCACCAACCGAACAGTGGTTCCTCGACGCACTGACCGATGCTGTCAACCGTGGTCTGATTATTTATAATGTTACACAGTGTCTGAACGGCGGCGACGAACAGAAACGTTACTACACAGGCGACATGCTTGCTAAAGCTGGTGTCATCACAGGCTATGACATTACTGTTGAAGCAGCCGTAGCAAAAATGATGTTCCTGCTCGGAAGCGGTCTGACTGCCGACGAAGTGAAATCATATCTGACAACACCTATTGTCGGTGAAATGACAGCAGATTAAACTCTTCGTAAGAACGTATTAATAAAACAGGGTATAGCGAAAATTACAATCGTTATACCCTGTTTTTTTCCTCTAAAGTTTTTTAGTTCGAAGCAGCAAAGAATTCATAACCACACTCACACTGCTGAATGCCATGGCTGCTCCGGCAATCATCGGATTGAGCAGATAGCCCCACAACGGATAAAGTACACCAGCCGCGACCGGGATTCCTATGATATTATAGATAAATGCCCAGAATAGATTCTGTTGTATCGTGCGCACTGTCAGCCGTGACAACCGCAAAGCCTCAGGAACCTTACGCAAGTCGGAATGTATGATTGTCATTTGTGCTACATCCATTGCTATATCTGAACCGGATCCCATAGCTATCCCCAGATCAGCCTCTGCCAGAGCCGCACTATCGTTAATGCCATCGCCTACCATTGCAACACGCATACCGGATGCTTTCAAGCGCTTCACGAAATTCACTTTACCTTCCGGTAAAACACCGGCTTCAATGCCACTCAATCCAGGTAACTGCGATGCAACTGCCTTCGCTGTCGATATATTGTCACCCGTCAGCATATAAACTTTTACACCCATCGAATTAAGTTTTTCAACCGCCTCTGCCGACGTTGGCTTCAATGCATCGGTAACCGAAAGTACACCGACTACCGAGTTGCCACAGGCAAGCCAAACTACGGTGCCGGCTTTTTCAGATGCCGAATTTGCCCATCGTTCCATATTGTCAGGCACACTAACCCCAAACTTATCCAGCAACTTTCTATTACCAATCAGATATAATGTGCCTCCATATTCTGCTGCTACTCCCATTCCAGGATGATTAGTAAATTCAGTAACACCAGAATCAACTCCCGCACCTAAAAATGCAGTTACAGCAGCTGCGAGCGGATGCTCCGACATACTTTCAATTGCAGAAAAAACACATTCGCTTCTGTTTGCAGTATCACTCCATAAAGCATCTGTCACCATAGGTTTTCCCATTGTCAATGTACCGGTTTTATCGACAACAACCGCATTAACAGTTCTTGCTGTTTCAAGGCTCACGGCATCTTTTATCAGTATTCCTAAAGAAGCTCCCTTACCGATTCCAACCATAATCGCTGTCGGCGTGGCAAGCCCGAGAGCACATGGACAAGCTATGACAAGTACGGTGACAAATGCCAATAATCCATAGACAAATCCACTTCCGGGCATAGCAAACAACCAGATAATGAATGCAACTGTTGCAATTGCAATTATTACCGGCACAAACACAGCTGCCACTTTGTCAACAAAACGTTGCACCGGCGGCTTCGATCCTTGAGCATCTTGCACCATTGCGATTACGCGCGACAGCAATGTGTCGGAACCGACCTGCGATGCACGGAAACGAAAATTTCCGGTAGTATTCATTGTTCCTGCAAACACATTACTCCCTTGCTGCTTGCCAACAGCAAGCGGTTCACCTGTCAGCATACTCTCATCAACATACGATGCACCTTCTGTGACAACACCGTCGGCAGCGATGCGCTCGCCCGGAGCAACTATTATTATATCATCGACGCCCACTGCATGAACAGGCACTTGTTCAATCTGCCCGTCAGCACCCAGACGATTCACCATCTTCGGACTAAGACCCATAAGTTTTTTAACGGCATCGGCCGTACTTTCTTTAGCCCGTGCCTCCATGCAACGACCCAGAAGGATAAATGTAATGATGACCGCCGCGGCTTCAAAATATATGTGAGGCTCAATGCCGTGGTTCTTCCAAAATTCAGGAAAAAGCATATTTGCCAGACTGAATATAAAAGCAACTCCCGTCGATAAAGCCACCAAAGTATCCATGTTGGCCGTACTATGACGCAACTGTCGAAACGCACTCACAAAAAAGCTGCGTCCGAAACAGAACAGGACAAGTGCTGACAGCAAGCAGCAAATCATTGGTGTATAGGTCCAGTGCATAAACCACATTGACAAAATTACGACAGGACTTGTAAAAACAACAGCCCAAACAGTTCGCAGTTTTAAATTGTGGTATCTGAGGCGTGCTTCTTCGGCAGCTTTACGTGCCATTTCCTCTTCAACTGGCATATCGTAACCGGCATCGACTACTGCTCTCCGAAGCTTTTCAGGCGATGTAACATCACTGTCGTACGACAAGGCTACATTTGCAGCAGCATAGTTTACCTCTGCCGATTCAACACCAAGCTGTTTCTTCAAAGTTTTTTCAACACGTGCCGCACATGCCGCACAGCTCATACCTGCCACAGGAAAGGTACTTTTATGTAATTGTCCCATTATTTATGTTTCTTTTTTACAAAAGTACAAACGAAAGCTGTAAAACCAGGTTGCAAAACCTTAAATAATTCATCAAATTTATTAAATTTGCATTTATGAACAGTTCAATAAACAAGGTTAAACCCAAAAAAGCTCTCGGCCAACATTTTCTGACCGACGAACGTATTGCACGCCGCATAGCCGAAACACTCAACGGCTATGTCGGAACTCCCGTCCTCGAAGTCGGACCGGGCATGGGTGTCCTGACTAAGTATCTGCTCGAACTCGGACATGACACAACAGTTGTTGAGATCGACACAGAAAGTGTTGACTATCTGAATGCAAGCTTTCCACAACTCGAAGGCCGGATTCTCGGAGAGGATTTCCTCAATATGGAGCTCGACAAGGTAATGGGGAACAAACCATTTTGCGTGATAGGAAATTATCCATATAACATATCTTCGCAGATTTTCTTCAAAATCCTCGACTATAAAGATTTCATTCCATGTTGCTCCGGAATGTTGCAGAAAGAGGTTGCCGAACGAATTGCCGCTCGACCAGGATCGAAAGTTTACGGCATACTCAGTGTTTTGCTTCAAGCTTGGTATGACATTGAATACCTGTTTACTGTTGACGAAAATGTTTTCAACCCTCCACCAAAAGTCAAATCCGGCGTAATACGTCTGACACGAAACAATGTCACCGAACTCGGTTGCGACGCACGATTAATGAAAACTATTGTCAAAACTACGTTCGGACAGCGTCGTAAAACTCTCAGAAACTCCATACGCGGATTGTTGCCTGCAGGCTGCCTGTTGCCTGACTGCGAAATATGGAGTAAACGCCCCGAACAACTCTCCGTTGCTGAATTTATAGAACTTACCAATCTGGTTGCAGAACTACGCGATAAAACTGTTTCTAAACAGTAGCCGACCGACAATGAAAGAATTTACCAACGAATACCTCGATTACATCAGCAAATTAATTGAGGACGGAAATAATCAGGAACTACATAAAGAAATCGACGACCTACACCCTGCCGACATCGCAGCTCTGCTGTCGCATCTCGACCGTGATGAAGTTGAAAAAGTCTACGGATTGCTCGACAACGAAACAGCGGCAGAGGTCCTGATAGAACTTGACGATGACATTCGCGACAAACTTCTGAGCTCAATGAGTTCGGAAGACATTGCCAAACAGGTGATTGATCACCTTGACATTGACGATGCTGTCGACATCATTCAGGATCTCGACGAAGAAGAACAGCACGAAGTGCTTTCCCACTTGCACGACACAACACAGGCAGGAAACATTATCGACCTTCTGAAATATGACGAGGACACCGCCGGCGGTATCATGTCGACTGAAATGATTGTCGTTAACGAAAACTGGTCGATGCCGCAGTGTGTCACCGAAATGCGTCGACAAGCCGAAGAGCTCGAAGAAGTTTTCTACGTTTATGTCGTTGACAACGACAATAAACTTTGTGGAGTGTTCCCTCTTCGAAAAATGATTACTCACCCATCGGTTTCGAAAATAAAACACGTTATGGATCCCGAACCGATGTCAATCAGAGCCGACACACCGGTCGAAGACGTTACCTTGCAATTCGAGAAATACGACCT
>CAYQYL010000026.1:0-25598 GCA_964421745.1 uncultured Muribaculum sp.
TGTCGGTAGTGTCGTCAGGCAGCACGGTAGCAGAAACAGTGAGTTTATCGCCGACTTTCATTTCAGCCGTGTATTGACTCAGGGTTATGCTTTCCGCGGGAGTAGAAACAACTTTCACACTAACGGTTTTACTTACTTCTCCCGTCAAAGTAGGGCAAGTCGCTGTGATAACGGCCTCACCAAGTGAGATACCAATAACTTTACCAGTTGCGTCTACAGTCGCAACTGATTCATTGTTTGAACTCCAAGTGAGTTTTTCTGTAAAGATTGCACTGGCATCCGAAGGGAACACGGTTGCCTGTAGAGAGATAGCGTGTTGTTCACCAACATAAAGATCAGGAACGGGTTCAATTACGATGTATTCAGGCGAAGTTACGACTGTCACTTGAGCAGATGCAGAAAAGTCACCGCTTCGGACAGTGACAGTAGCCTCTCCATTCCCTTTGGCAGTTATATCTGCCGTGATGCCTTTGTTTGGATTCCTATTGCCAATAGTGATGATTGATTCATCGCTTGATTCCCATTCAATATTTGTGTAAGAAGCTGTAGGGGGGTAAATTACTGCCTTAAAAGTTTCTGTCGATCTTTTCTCCATCGTAATATTATCGGGGATTAGGCTCAAACCGTCCTGTGGAGTTGTGACTGTGACTTCGCATGTCGCAGTTTTTCCATTTGGGGTTTTGGCCGTCACGGTAGTTGTCCCCTCATCCCCTATGGCTAAAACTAAGCCATCAGGATCAACTGTAACAACTGATTTGTCAGCAGCATTCCAAGTGATATCCCTGACTAAATAGTTACAATCAGGCTCATAAATTACCTCAATCTTTTGATTATCCCATTCAGGTATACCTTTGAGAAGGCTTACCTGTTCCGGCCTTAGCATAATGGATGTCGGCAAGACTCCGATCAATGCTGACGTATTGTTCAATCCTTCATCTCTGTCGTTTTTGTTGACAAACTTTATATTGGTGATTGTCACATTTCCGCCTCTGAAATTATCGGAAGCGTTAACGGAGAGTCTGACGAGTGTCCCAGAGTTGCCATGTATAGCCGGCTGTGGGTCGGATGCCGAGAACGTACCAAAGTGCAAGACATTGCTCTTTAGATTAGTTATCAACTGATAAGAGTTGTCGCACCTGTCGGAAAGAGAAATGTCGGGTTTGCCGTTGCTTTTTTCTGCGAACTGCAGTCCGGGCGGCAGTGTGATGTCCGCCTGGAATCCGTAATATTCGGTGGCATTATCCAATAAGAGTTCTAAAACAGCTGATGTACCCGGCTCGATATTAATTGGCTGAGGGTAGAACCTGTTTTGCGAAAATGACGGTACTGCTGCTATAGTCATCAGCAGAGGCAACAATGAGAGGATCCTTAATTGCTTTTTCATTATCGGATATGATTGGTATGTATAGGGACATTTTCTGAATATCCCTGCTTAAAGTACAAATATTTTTAACTAAAATTAATTTAATTATTTGCTAATTAGATTAATTTACAAAATTAAATATTAATTTTTATTTCTCAAACAAATCATGGTCAAATACATCTATTAATTAACAGATTACTTTTAGTCTGTTTGATTAATTTAAATTGGAACGGGGTACAGTATGAATTTTTTTAGTTTTTCCGGCTGATCGACATGTAGGATTTTGTATATTTGCCGAAAAATATAATTAATCTAATGGCTGATTCTACGGAAGAGATATACGGGCTCATCGGTTTTCCGCTGACGCATTCGTTTTCCAAAACATTTTTTAACCAGAAATTCGAGTCGGAGCACATTAATGCTCGCTATCTGAATTTTGAATTGCCTGACATTGGCGATCTTATGGAAGCTATTGCAGAATATCCCCGTCTGCAAGGCTTTAACGTTACGTTGCCATATAAAGAGCAGGTGATTGACTATCTTGACGAAATCGATCCTATTGCTGAAAAGATCGGAGCGGTGAATGTTGTCAGGGTAGAACACCGGAAAAATGGTGTCTGGCTGAAAGGTTACAACTCGGATGTTATCGGATTTTGCGACTCAATCAGGCCTCTGTTGAAGCCATGGCACACGAACGCGCTTGTGCTTGGGTCGGGAGGAGCTTCAAAGGCTATCTGTCAAGGGCTGTTGGATTTGGGTGTAGAGCCTATTGTTGTGTCGCGCTCAAAGCGTGAGGGTGCTCTGACCTACGAAGATCTGACACCGGAAGTGATTGCCGAACATAAGGTGGTTGTGAATACGACACCGCTTGGAATGTATCCGCGCATGGATACGTGTCCCGATATCCCGTATGATTGTCTGAGTCCGGAACATCTATGTTACGATCTGGTTTATAATCCGGAGGAAACATTGTTTATGAGGCGTTCGGCCGAGCACGGCGCTGTTGTGAAGAATGGGCTTGAAATGCTTTTGCTGCAAGCATTTGCAGCATGGCAGATATGGAACAATAGATAAAGATAAAATATGTCAAGTAGGAAGGAAAATATTGACAGCCATGGGCTGCCGCTTGAAGTTTGGGCGCGATATATCTATATAGCGCTCGTAGTGCTGATTCTGTTTCCCTGGGATCTGGCCACGGGGCGTGCTTTGATCACCCCGGCAGTGGCATTGTTCATGGGGCTAATGTTTGCGCTGTGTTTTGGATGCCCATTCCCTAAGTTTAATAAAAAGGGTTCAAAATTCTTGCTCCAAGCTTCGGTTGTAGGACTTGGTTTTGGAATGAATGTGACTGAATCGTTGAAGTCGGGAAGCGAAGGCATGCTGTTCACCATTGTTTCAGTTGTCGGAGTAATGGTGTTGGGAGTGCTCTTCGGCTATTGGCTTCATCTGTCGCGCAAAACAAGCTATCTGATAGCATCGGGAACGGCAATCTGTGGTGGAAGTGCTATCGCGGCTGTGGGACCTGTTTTACACGCCGATGAGAAAGAGATGGCTGTTTCACTTGGGGTTATCTTTATTCTGAATGCAATAGCTTTGTTCATCTTCCCACCGATAGGCCACTTTTTTGAAATGAGTCAGCAACAGTTCGGCACATGGGCAGCCATAGCCATCCACGACACATCGTCGGTTGTCGGTGCAGGTGAGGCATACGGACCTGAAGCACTGAAACTTGCAACGCTGATTAAACTGACGCGCGCGTTGTGGATTATTCCGCTGGCTCTTGTGACGATGTTTATATTCCATGACAAGAAAGCTAAGATTTCGATCCCATGGTTTATATTTTTGTTTATAGTCGCGATGCTGATCAATACTTATTGCAGTTTGCCCGAGGCACTTACCGCAGGTTTAGTCTGGCTGGCAAAAAAGGGTCTAGTGTTGACGCTGTTTTTTATCGGTGCTAGTCTGTCGTTGAAAACGATAAAATCGGTTGGGACAACACCGTTGCTGCTTGCTGTCGCCCTTTGGGTAGTGATAGGTGTAAGCAGTTTTGTTGTGGTAATGTTCACAATTCCCTGATATGAATTTGTGGCGGCGAATACGACAGTGGTCGGGTGAGCCGCCTATGTCTTATGTACCCATGCTGCCGGTGGCGCTGCTGGTGACTACAGTGGCGCTACTGGTATTGTTTTTTAGAGAACAGGAGATTTCCGGCGGTGTGTCGGCCGGTAAACAAATCTACTTCGGGGTTGTTGATGAGGTGCGGCATTATGACGCCGCACAACGTTGTATTGTTACGCTCGACAGCTGTAAGGTTGAGCTATATGTTGCGGCAGTGCAGCCGGAACTTCATGCAGGCGACTCAGTCAGGTTTGAAACATCGTTGACGGCTCTTCGGGAAGCAGTAGAGCCGGATGAGTTCGACTATGCCGGACAATTGCGCCGCAGAGGAGTCGAACTGTCAGGTTACGTTCCGGCTGAGAAATTTTCGGTGGTTCAACCTAAGCGTAAGAACTTGAAGGCAAAGTTGCAAGACGTTGCTTTGCGCACGGCTGATTTGCTTGACTCAAGCGACCTGAACGACAACACAATTGTTTTTCTTAAAGCTGCATTGCTTGGCGATACCAGAGAAGCACGCTCAACCATAGGCCCGCAATTCTCTGCTGCAGGGCTGGCCCATGTGCTGGCATTGAGCGGCACACATGTTGCAACGCTATATGCGGTGTTCACCATATTTTTGTTCCCATTGTATCTTTTGAGAAGCCGTAGGTTGCTTGTGGTTTGTGTGACACTGATGTTGTGGGTTTACGCTTTGCTGACGGGGATGACAGCGTCGGTGGTCAGGGCTGTAGTTATGGCTACATGTTTCGGGGCTGGCTTTGTTGCGCAACGAAGTGGCTCGTCGTTTAACTCATGGCTGGTGGCCTGGACCCTTTTGTTGGCCGCAGATTCCGATAATCTGCTTGATGTGGGTTTTCAAATGTCTTTTGCAGCCACGGGAGCGATATTGCTGTTTATGCCACGATTAGCCGTGGGTGTCGGAGCGCACCGGAGGTATTATAGGTGGATTATTGCTTCAGTCGGACTGTCGGTTGCGGCTATGATTGGGTCGGGTGCTGTTGCAGCCAATCATTTTCATACTCTTCCGTTGTTGTTTTTAGTGGCTAATCTGCCCGTCGGTTTGCTTTTACCGTTGTTGTTGGGGGGAGGTTTTGTGCTTTGTGTCCTGCTTTGGGTTGGGCTGGATGCACGCTGGCTCTGCGAATGCCTGAATTGGCTTTACAATTGTGTTGAGCATATCGCTGACTTTGTTGCCAGTGTCGAATGGGGACAATTGCGCCATGTGTGGTTCAAGGGCTGGTGTCTGTTGCCCTATTTTGTGACATTGATTTGCCTGGCATACGCATTATGGCGTTATAATAGTGTGAAAGCGTGGTTGGCTACCGGTGTATTTGGAATGGCGACAGTGATATCCTTTTTGATCGGTACTGATAGTCGGTCGGGCGATGAATGGTTTGTCACTACGGCCGGCGGAAATACCGCGATAGTCTGGGCAACAGACAGCGTTGTGCGTTATCTGACTCCACTTGAAGGCCTGTTGGGGGACAATGCCGCTACCGACGCGCAGAAGACACTTGGCAACTATCTGAGCCGCCGCGGAGTTGACTCTCTTGCTGTCGATAATATCGGGTCCGACACTTTGATTCAGATTGGGAGTACACGTATTGCATATCTTTATCAAAATAAAACATCGCAACTATCCGATACTGGAAAAGCGGATTATCTGATTGTCGGGCGGCAATATCGTGGATCAATATCTGCGGCAGTAGATTGTTTCAAGCCTGACACAGTGCTTCTGGCTTCGGAAATGCATTGGCGCCGACGCCGCCAATGGATCGATACACTTAGCCTCGCCAAAGTGCCTTGTATCTGGCTCCGCAATCATCGCTTCGGAGTGCGCACAATCGAAAAAATAAATTATTAATTACTGTGTTAGCGGTAGGTGCGGAGGGGCGGGTAAAATGCATCGGGGATATGCTCGATTTCCGGAGTGCTGTCGGGGTGGAAAATAATGGCGATTATATCGAATTGCACCGGATGCGGAATGTTGTAGGTACGCACATAGGCATCGGCGGCGGTGCAGATGCGTTGAATTTTGCGGGGTGTAACGGCATCGAGTGGATGTGGCGAACCTGCTGTGCGAGTCTTGACCTCTACGAAAATGATACGGTTGGCATGCATCGCGATTATGTCGATTTCAAGATGCCCTATACGCACGTTGCGGCCGTGGATTGCATAGCCTTTCGATGTCAGATAGTCGACGGCCAGTTGTTCGCCAGCTTGTCCGGTTGATGAATACAATCTCATAGGTTCCCGGCCGTTAAGGTGTCGGCAAGAGCATCGGCGCATCGCTGGCCATCGATAGCGGCGCTGACAATGCCTCCTGCATATCCGGCACCTTCGCCACAAGGGTAGAGTCCCGGGGTCGAAACTGATTGCAGCAGTTCATTGTCGCGCGTGACACGTACGGGAGCCGAAGTGCGGGTTTCACAACCAATGAGTGTCGCTTCATTTGTGAGGAATCCGCGTGCGTTTCTGCCGAACACTTTGAAACCTTCCCGAAGGCGCCGTGCAATAGCGCGCGGCAGCAACCGGTGGATAGGAGCCGGGTGGAGTCCGGGGGCATATGACGAGGGGGGAAGTGTTGTAGATTCACGACCCTCCACGAAGTCGAGCATACGTTGAGCCGGAGCGTTTTGGGATCCGTCGGCCGAGTTGTTGAAGAATTCTCGCTCGATGTGCTGCTGAAAGTCCATAACCCGCAGACGTGGATCTGAATTGGGCAACGACGGCACATCGTCGGGCAACACCTCGACAACCATTCCGGAATTTGCCCAACGGCTACCACGATTGGAGGGTGACATACCGTTGACAACAAGTTCGCTCGGGGCACTTGCTGCGGGAATAATGATGCCACCCGGACACATGCAGAAAGAATAGACGGCACGGTCGTCAATGCGAGTCAGCATAGAGTATTCAGCAGCGGGAAGGTATTTGCCTCTTCCTTTAGGCGAATGATACTGTATGCGGTCGATTAGTTGTTGGGGATGCTCCAAACGGCATCCGATCGCTATTCCTTTGGCTTCGAGTTCAACATTCTGCTTCAGAAGCATCCGATAGACGTCGCGGGCGGAGTGTCCGGTGGCCATGATTACTTTTCCGTTGAAGTCGCTGCCGGAAGCTGTTGTTACACCTGTGACAGCTCCGTCGGGGTTGAATAGTAATTTTTCGACGCGTTCTCCGAACAGCACCTTGCCTCCGCATCGTTCAATAGTGTGTCGGATGTTTTTAATCACTCCCGGCAATCGATCGGAACCTATGTGAGGATGAGCGTCGACAAGAATGTTTTCTGATGCACCGTGTTGGCACAATACCTGAAGAATGTGCTCGACAGGTCCGCGTTTTTTACTCCGGGTGTATAGTTTGCCGTCGGAGAACGCTCCTGCGCCACCTTCACCGAAACAATAGTTTGAGTCGGGGTCGACAATGCCGTTGCGGGCAATTGCAGCCATGTCGGGACGGCGCGAGTCAACGTCTTTGCCTCGTTCGAGCACAATGGGGCGTATGCCTCGCTGGATGAGCCGGAGTGCAGCAAACAGTCCTGCCGGACCTGCACCAACCACAACGGCTTGGGACGCATTGGAGGGAACAGGAGCATAGCCGATAGGGGTGAACAGGGGAATATGTTCAAGTGTATCGAGTTGCAGACGCAGCGAGAGATTGACTGTTACGTGATGTCCGCGTGCATCAATCGAACGGCGTGTTATGATGAGTTCCTTGATGCGTGAAGGGTTAATGTTTAGCTGCCGGGCAGCTTCGGCCAAAAGAAGCTGATGAGTTGCCGCCACTTTTGGCTCTACACGTAGGGTAAGTGTGGTTGTCATTGTTTGGTTGGTTGTTGTGCCTGCATGTTGTCGAAGCGGCGGTTAAGCCGTCGCATCATAATCCACAGTGTTACAATGGCAAGTATAAATGCCAGTAGGTCGGAAGCCGTCATCGATGCCCATACGCCGTTTACACCGAAATAGCGTGGAAGAATCACCAGCATTGGAATCAGGAATATAAGCTGACGGGTAAGCGACAGGAAGATGCTGAGTTTTGGCTTGCCGATCGATTGGAAAAAGTTTTGGATCACAATCTGGCAACCAACGAGAGGGAAACATACAAAATAGATGCGGAAACCGTCGCGGGCGATGCGTGTCAGCACCTCGTCGGACGTGAACATGGCGCTGATTGTGTCGGGGAACGATTCGGAAACAATAAAGCCTATAAGAGTGATCGACACCCCAGCCCAGATACCGATTCGGAGCGTGCGTTTGACGCGTGGCCACATACCGGCGCCATAGTTATAACCAAGAATAGGTTGCATGCCTTGTGTGACTCCGAAAACAATCATCACGAAGAACATGATCGTTCGGTTCAGAATTCCATAGGCGCCGACTGCCATGTTGGCATCGGCACCGCCATAGTCGAGCAGTGCACGGTTAATGAAGATCACAACCACACATGCGCACACATTCATCAGAAATGGCGAAAGACCAATTGTGTAGATGCGCTTTATGATCGATGCAGTGAACCAGCGTGCTTTAAGTTTTAGGTGGATATAACTCGATCGGGACATGAAGTGATGAAGCACCCAGACAAATGCTGAGAATTGCCCGCATACGGTAGCAAGCGCCGCACCCCGAATGCCCCAGCCGAATGCGAAAATGAATATAGGTGCAAGCACAACATTAACTCCCACGGACAGCAGAGCCGAAATCATAGCTTTTTTTGGATAGCCTGAAGCACGCATAAGGTTGTTGAGGCCTATGAAGACGTATGCTATCGGGGTGCCCAAAAGAATCACTTGCATAAATTCGCGGGCGTAGGGCACTGTTTCGTCTGTGGCTCCGAAAAAGTAAAGAATAGGATCCAGGAAAATCAGTGTCAACCCACCGAACACAAAAGAGTGAATCAAACAAAGCGACAAAACATTGTTCGTAACGTCAGTTGCTCGCTTAATATCTTTCTGACCTAAAAAGATTGATGTGATTGTGGCACCGCCTACAGCAATCAACGTACAGAAAGCAATCACAAGATTCATCAGCGGGAAAGTAATTGCCAGACCGGCAATTGCCATTGGACCCACACCGCGGCCTATGAAAATTGAATCGACTATGTTGTACAACGATGTTGCCACGCTGGCAATAATTGCCGGCACGGAATATTGCACCAATAATTGGGAAATAGATTTGGTGCCTAATGTAACGGGACTTTCAGCGTTTGTTGCCATAATATTATACAAAGTTAACAAATTACAGCTGAACCCTGTTTATTTATAGTAGGAATATTTTACGTGAAAGAAGCTTTGGTGTGAACTTTTGAATGATGATTTGTGTTAAAATAGTGAGAAAAGAAGTATAATTTTATTGATGATTCGTGAGGGAAGCCAATAAAGGCTCTATTCTACTTAAATTTTATATATCCTCATCCCTGTTGAGATTCAACGATCAAAACAGGGATTTTTTTCATGTTCACGGTTGCCAGTTTGAACGACGGTTGAAGATGAAGTCGGGATTGGAGAGGTGTGAAGCTTCGTCGGGTGAAAGTATTTTTATCCAGCTGACGCGTGAATCAGTTGCCGACCCGGGACCGGTGCAGCCAGACTCAGCATACCGGGCTGTTGATTCGTTGGCCTTGTCGCGCCAGTTGTCCCAACCGGCTGGGTGTATCGCATCCGGCAGTTCGCAACCGATGAAGGCCGTTGATGCATATGGACGCCAAGGACGTCCGAGATATAGTTTGGTTACATCCGGCGCGGCTGTTACACGACAATGGTTGAATACATAGCCAACAGGGTTTTCGGCCGCTGTGGAAGCCGCCGTGATATATGAGTTTGCTTTCCCGTGGATGTGGCATCGATTGAACAGCGCTGTAGCCGAACCGAAAATGAAATCGGTAGTACCTTCGATGTAGCAGTTGTCAAAGTACAGGCGACTGTTACGGCCACCGGTGTACAATGTGTCCTGATTACCGAGGAAACGGCAGTTATAGAAGCTGATTTTATCGCCAATGGTGTAAACGGCCACAGCCTGACCTACTCTTCCGGCCGAGTTCTCAAAAGTAATATTGCGGAATGTGATGTTATTACCTTCGATTTTAATAGTATAGGTTGCCGAAGTGCCCATGTTGTTGAGTGAGGCATAGTCGCCGTAGGTGATAATGACACTGTCGGGATTTTCTCCTTCTACAGTCAGGTTGTTGACCGAAGCGTTGATCAGAATCTTTTCTTTGTACACGCCGTTTCTAACAAATATTGTGACAGGTGTGTCGAAATCGCCCCGGACTTTTCGCAGAGCCTCGGAAAGTGTCGTAAAATCGCCGGTGCCATCGGTTGCCACGACAATGCGGCCTGACTTATCTTTGGCAGCTGCCGACAGAGCTACGACAACCATCATTACCACGGCCACCAGAAGTTGCTTTGCAGTTGATTGATTTTTCATGGATAAGGATGTTGATTAGCCGCAAAGTTAATAATTTATATGTATCTTTGTAGCGATAATTAACCAAACCAATAAAAGTATATGGCAAAAATAGGGTCGGTGATGACACCGGTAGGCCGTAAGGCCCTGCTGCTCGGAAGCGGCGAACTTGGAAAAGAAGTGGCAATTGAACTGCAACGATATGGAGTTGAGGTGGTAGCATGTGATCGCTACGCAAATGCTCCTGCTATGCAGATTGCTCACCGTTGCTACGTGTTCAACATGCTTGACGGCGAAGAACTTCGTCGTGTGGTTGAGCTTGAGAAACCCGACCATATTATTCCCGAAGTTGAGGCTATTGCCACACCTGTGTTGGTCGAACTCGAAAAAGAAGGATATAACGTTACGCCCACTGCCCGCGCCGCGTGGCTGACAATGAACAGGGAAGGTATACGCCGTCTGGCAGCCGAAGAGCTTGGCATCAAGACCTCGCCCTACCGTTTTGCTTCGACACGCGAGGAGTTTGAAAAGGCAATTGCTGAAATTGGCCTTCCTTGTGTAGTGAAACCTATAATGTCTTCGTCGGGACACGGACAGAGTGTTGCTCGCACAGAAGCTGACATTGATCGTACATGGCAGATTTCGCAAGAGGGCGGTCGCGCCGGTGCAGGACGTGTGATTGTTGAAGGATTTGTTGACTTCGACTATGAAATCACTCTGTTGACAGTCCGTTCATGCTCTGGCACAACCTACTGCGAACCGATCGGACACATCCAGATCGACGGCGATTACCGTTACTCATGGCAGCCCCAGCCAATGGCAGCTACCGCGCTTGCCAAGGCTCAGGAAATTGCTAAAAAGGTAACGGATGCGTTGGGCGGTTACGGTATTTTCGGTGTTGAGCTCTTTGTTAAAGGCGATGAGGTGATTTTCTCGGAAGTTTCTCCCCGCCCCCACGACACAGGTATGGTGACAATGATTTCGCAGGACTTGAGTGAGTTCGGCCTTCACGCCCGCGCATTGCTCGGCCTGCCCGTGCCTTCGATCCGTTTCTATGGCCCGTCAGCTTCGAGAGCAGTTGTTGTTGAAGGCGATACAGACAAAGTCGAATTCGATAATCTTGAAGAAGCCTTGAAAGAGCCCGGTGTGCAGATTCGCATATTCGGTAAACCTGAAGTGAAAGGACATCGCCGTATGGGTGTGCTGCTTGCAACCGACACTTCTGTAGAAGCTGCCCGCGACAAGGCAGAGCGTGCCTACAATGCTCTCAAAATTAATGTACTTCCGCGATGAACAGATCAAAAACCATTTTCTTTGCGGCGGCACTGGTTGTTGCCAGCTGCACGTTCACAGGGTGCGGGAACAAGAAATCAAAAGCAGAAACTGTTGCTACGGCAGAGGTGGTGAATCCCCTTCCTATGAAACTTGGCGATCCTTTCCTGCTTCATGCAGCCGACGGCCGTTACTACATGTACGGCACTTCGCTTGCCGACGGCTTCGAGGCATTCGTTTCCGACGACATGACTTCGTGGGAGAGCATCGGCCAAGTATATAAAGGAGCAACTCCCGGCCAGTGGAATGAAAGCTGTTTTTGGGCGCCTGAAGTTTACGAACGCGACGGAAAATACTATATGTTCTTCAGCGCTAACGACCGTAACAACCCAAACAACGAAAAAGAAAACTTCAAAATCGGAGTTGCGGTAGCCGATTCTCCCGAAGGCCCGTTTACGGATCTGTATAATCGTCCAGTCTTTGAGCCCGAGTTTCCGGTTATCGACGCAAATGTTCTTTTTGCGCCCGACGGCAAATCGTATATCTATTTCTCGCGCTGCTGCTACAAGCATCCGGTCGAGAGTGAAATTGCCGACAGTGTGCGCAAGGCCGGACTTTACGATCAGGTTGAGGAGAGCTGGATTTATGGCGTAGAACTAAAGCCCGATTTCTCAGGGATCGTTGGCGAACCGGTGTGTCTGCTTGCACCACCCAAGGAGTTGGCCGATGTACAGGCTGAGTGGGAAAGCCGTTCGGTAAAAGCCGGCGAAGCACCTCGCCGCTGGACCGAAGGTTCGTTCATATTCCCTTACAATGGGAAGTATTACATGATGTACAGTGCCAATGCTTATTTCGGCGGCAACTACGCTGTCGGTTACGCTACATCCGATAACCCGCTCGGCCCGTTCGAAAAGTCGCCTACAAACCCTGTGCTCAGCGAGAACATTAGTAACGGAGGGGAAGTAGCAGGAACAGGTCATAACATGGTTTTGACACTTCCTTCGGGCGAGATGTACACCGTCTACCACGGACGTCTGGCCTCGGCACCCGACGACCGTGTTGTATTCATCGATCCGGTCAAAATAGATGACAATGGCATACTGACAGTGCAGGGACCAACCACCGGCCCGCAGACCATAGCCTATTGATCATTGGACATAAGTAAATTAAATCGATATTTCGGAAAATGCGATGCTTAGCACTTAATCCGAAATATCGATTTTTATTGTGTTCGTTTTACAAATGAGATAAATTGTCAAGAGTTGGTGTAGCGGATGCCGGTCTGGAAGCGGATTCCGTCGACGATTTCCATGACGGTGAGAGAGTTGGCATGTGTGTTGATTGACGACTGGCGACGTCCGGAGAGGATGAGGTCGATGAATTCAGAAACTTCGCAGCCGTATTCGTCGACATTGGCAGGGAAGGGTATTTGTTCGGGTGTGGTCGGATTGGCGGCACCACCTCCGCGGTTGTTGCGCCGGGGAGTGAATGTGATGGAGCCGATGCTGTTTATATGGTCGACCGACAAAGTGCCGTTTTCGCCCTGGAGTTCGGAATGGAGTGTTGAATCGGTAATTTTAGAGTAGATCACCGATGCCTGAAATCCGTCGGGATAATGGAACAGGGCCGTTCCCTGCCCGTCGACACCGGACGAAAGAAGTGTTGACGATGCTTTCACCGACACAGGTTTGCCAAACAGCACAACCATGGGATAAATTGTGTAGACGCCTAAATCCATTAGAGCTCCTCCGGAGTAGGCCGGATTGAATGCGTTGGGCAGTTCGCCACGAAGAAAACTGTCGTAGCGCGACGAGTACTGGCAGTAGGCGGCAAAGTAGCGCCGTGGCCGGCCAATTCGGCCGATAGCATTTCGCAGGGCATTGAAGCCCGGAGAAAGTGTTGGTTTCATTGCCTCCATGAATGTTACGTTGTTGTGTTCGGCGGCTTCAATCATTGAGCGAACTTCGGCAGCGTCTGAGGCCAGTGGCTTTTCGCACAACACATGTTTGCCATGGCTCATGCAAAGAATGCTCTGTGAAGCATGCATGGAGTTGGGCGAGGCAATATAGACTGCATCGATTTCGGGCGATGCAGCCATTTGGTCGAGCGACGTGAATGTGAGCGGTATGGAGTGGCGGGCGGCGAATTCGGCAGCACGTTCAGCCGTTCGTGAGCAAACGGCTTGCAGACGGAAGCGTGGATCAAGCCTGGCCCCGGCAATGAGCCAGTCGGTGATGAAGTTGGTGCCGACGACACCGAATCGGATTTGTTTCATTTCAGGACGGATCGTTTTTCGAAAGACGTAATGTCATGCCCAGACGCGGGAAGCGAAGAGTGAGCAACCGTGAGTTTTCGAGTGTTGCGTTTGCACCGATTTCACTGTCGAGAGGCTGGAGCATGGCATCGTACCACTGCAGATTGAAATTGTTGCGGAAAGGGGTGAATGATAGTTTTCCTTTGAGCATTAGCGGTTGCCATGCTGCGGCATTGGTACGTGCTCCCGACAGGTAGAGAATATTGTATGTTTCGCTGTCGGCTCTGATAATGGCCAGACGGTAGGCTCCTCCGGGACGGGCATTGTCGTAGTCGGCTTGCATGTCGAAATGTTCCCAGTAACCTTCGAGCGGGTCGGTCGACATTGAAAAGCGCATGTCAAGTTCTTCTGCAGTTATGTTGCCGGGGAGTGTTGCAAGATCGGTGGCTGTTGAACTTTGTTCGACAACGATGCATTCCAAAGTTACGTCAGGTGTGGCTACGAAACGGCAGAGGGAGTTGACCGGTGAACCGAATTCCGGCAATGTAAAGAGCGGGTCGCAGCTACGGTTACCACCACTTACAGTAAGCCCACCGTCGTCCCACAGGACAGCGAGAGAATTATTGCCCGAACTGAAGTCGAAGCCCTCGGTCGCAGTATGTGTATGGACAATTGAGTCGGAGCCATTTCGGTGAATACCTACATTGACTATGGCTTGTTGACGGAGATCAAGATCATCGGACGATTCTGCGTCGAGCTGTAGGGTTACGAAATTGTAGGTTGAGTCGGTGCGGTTCCATTGAAATCCCCATGCAGGTTGACGACCGCTTTTCTTTGGCAAAGCGGCTCTCGCCTCGACTGCAATTACCGATTCCGGACGAATAGAAAAACTATTGGATGCAGACAGACTGTCGGCAGTCAGATAGACGTAGTCGTTGAGCTGAGCAACTGCGTTTGAGGTGCACGCAACGGCAAAAAGAGAGAAGAGCACGCGGGGTTTCATCATTTTGCAGCATCGGCCATAAGTTTGGCTATGGCATCGTTGAATTCGTTTTCAGGTAAATCCCATGGAAGCCAGTGGATATGGAATCCACGGCGTTCCATGCCCCGGAACCAGGTCAGTTGTCGTTTGGCAAACTGATGAATAGCGATTTCAAGCTGTGAAATCATTTCGTTGCGCGTCAGTTGGCCAGTGACGTAAAGCGTGAGAAATTTATATTCAAGGCCATAATAAATCAGATTGTCGGGTGACACACCCTCGGCAATCAGACGTTCGACTTCGCCAACCATGTCTTCTTGCACAAGACGCTGGCGCAGGCGGTCGGATATGCGGCGACGGCGTAGTTCACGCGGAATGTCGACCCCGACAATTACAGCATCACGTATGGGGTGGGGGTGTGTTGCTTGCTCAAGCTCCGGATGCTGATTGTAGAAAGTCTGGATCTCTATCGCTCTAATTGCGCGTTGAGCAGTGTCGACATCGGTTGTGTTGTGGAGCCGCTTCATCGACGCAAGAATGGCTGTCAGTTCATCGAGCGATTTACCTCGGAGCGAAAGCCGCAACTCAGTGTTTTCGGGCACTTCCGGCAGGGCTATTCCTTTTAATACTGATTCAACATAAAGACCTGTGCCACCGCAGAGTATCGGAAGTTTCTCCCGCAACTGGATGTCGTTATAGGCCGTGCGGAAGTCGCGCAGATATTCATATAGGTTGTAGCGGTAGCCGGCAGGAGCAATGTCGAGCAGATGAACCGGTATGTTGCCATACTCAGCCAGATCTTTACCGGTGCCTATATCCATTCCACGATAGACCTGTCGGGAGTCGGCTGAAATTATTTCGCCGTCGAAGGCTTTCGCTGCCGCCACAGCGCGCCTGGTCTTGCCACAAGCAGTCGGGCCGGTGATAACCAGCAGGCTACATTTTTTGTCAGCCATCGGATCTGCGGAATATTCGGCGTAATCTGTATAAGGGTTTGTCCTCATTGTCGTCGGCGACAAACAGCCACGTCGGATCGTTGAAATCGAGTTTCATCTGCATCAGGTCTGACAGGTGGAATGCCGGACTGTAGTGGCGGATGCTGTGCAGACGGTGGCCCTCGCGGTCGTATGCTTTAAAGGCTTTAGCCATAGTATAGACCCGTTGCATTTCACCGGCAAGCAAAAGATCGACCTTACGGTCGGTGAACAGACGTCCGAGTTGACTTTGAGTAAACCACGATCCGGAAATATCGGAATTGTTGACGAATGAATGATTCTGGATGCCGCAAAGGAAGTGGAAAAAGTTGCAGCGTTCGCCCGGACTGTGAGTTTTGTAAAGGAAGCGTATGTCGAAAGGCGTATTACGACCCATTATTTCCGAAAAAATGGATTCGGCTTCATCCGTGCTCAAACGTTCGCGAAGCGGCAGAGTTCTTCGGAAAGGAGTGTCCAGAACTGTATTTTCAGGAGTATTATCGGTTGCCGGTATTTTTTTCTCGCCAAGAAACACACTGTCGCCGCAAACGAGAATAAATCTGATGTATGATGCCGGAGCGCGGTTGGCCGACTCTTCAGCGATGTTCTTCTGATAGAATGCAAATAGACTCCAGTAGTGTATCGACATATAGACCACGGAGAAAAGATAGAACATCAGCGGGATGTAATTATAGTAGAAGCGGTCGGCGCTGTTCATGCTGGCATTTGAGTAGCGCACAAAATAGTAGGTCCATGAATAGATTGTCGCAATAACTGATACCAGAGCGAGCATGCGCAGCTGATAACGGTTTTCATTTGCCGCTATGCGGGCAAAGAAGCCGCGTTCGGCCGGAACCCCATGGTCGTGCTGACATCTGCGGCAGTAGGAAATTTTCAAACCGCGAATAAGTGCCCAAAGGAGGATTACACTTGAAACCGGAGCTACGATAAGAATGGTAATGTACGGAATCTTGCGGTTAACAGTGCCGTCGTCGAACATCTGTTGAGGTATGAACCAAATATAATAGATGTTGATTGCAACCATGATTATTGCTGAGATGAATAGCACACGAGCCATTAAGTAAGGCAAGAGATAGCAATAATTGTGCTTGTTCTCACGACCTGAATTAGCCCGACGCATCAGAACAAACTGACATGCAAGAACTACAATAGGGAAAAAAACCTTTGGGATGAACTGGGCACTGAACAGGATGACCACTACTGCACCAACCGAAACGAGCCAGTTGGTGAGTAGGGAACCTATTCCCCAGACGTTATATTTGTCGTAATCGGAAGAACTCATAATGTTATTTTGCCATTTGGGTGTTGAAGAACTGGAGCATGTTACCGTAGACTAACGAGCGGGCACCACAGCCGTAAATCGAATGGTTCATGTTTGGGAAAAGCAGCATCTGGCAAAGCTTGTTTTCTGCCTGAAGTGCCGACACGAACTGTATGGTATTCATCAGATGAACGTTGTCGTCGGCTGTACCGTGCATGATCAGCAACGGGCATGAAAGTTGTCCGGCTCTTTCCACGGGTGCGCCTTCGTTGTAGCCATCCTCGTTCTCATTAGGCGTCAGCATGTAGCGTTCGGTGTAGACTGTGTCGTAGTAACGCCACGACGTTACCGGGGCAATAGCGACAGCAGCGGCATATGGCGATTCGCTACCTGAGGTTGCCGCCATAAGCGCTTCATAGCCTCCGAAACTCCAACCGTAGATTCCCACCCTGTGTGCGTCGACGTAGGGTAGTGCAGCTGCGTGGCGAGCAGCGTTGATTTGGTCGATTGTTTCAAGTTTTCCAAGACGGCGGTAGACACTGTGTTTGAATTCAGTGCCGCGACCACCGGTGCCGCGACCGTCGACGCTGACAACAATGTAACCTTGAGTAGTGAAGTAGTTGTCCCAGTTAAGCGACCAGCGGTTGAGCACTTCCTGCGACCCCGGACCACTGTATTGCGACATAACTACAGGGTAGCTTTTTGAGGGGTTGAAATCGGTTGGTTTGAGAATTGATCCGTTGAGCTGGACACCGTCGGAATTGAATGTGAAGAATTCTCGTGATCCTCTGTCAGGGTAACGTCGGAGCATGTCGGCATTGTCGCAGAGAGTGCGCACGTTTTTGCCCGATTTTGCGTCGCAGAGTGTAAAGACAGGTGGAGTGTTTATGTCTGAGAAACTCATCGTGTACCATGCCATGTCGGGCGAGAATGTAAGGGCTGTAGTGCCTTTTTCGCGTCCGATGACTGTAATTTTGTTTTTTACGTCGACCGATGAGCAGGTGCGGTCGAGCGGACTTGCCGATGTCGACTGGAAGAAGTGCAGTCCGCGGCGAGAGTCATAGCCGTAATAGTCGGTCACATCGTAGTTGCCCGATGTGATCTGACGCATGCGTGCGCCGGCATAGTTGTATTGATATAGATGATTGAAGCCCGAACGTTCTGATGTGACGACAAAGAAATCGGGGTAGAGATGAATCTGTTCCCATGCAGACGGGTCGATCCAGCCTGTTGCTGATTCGTCGACATAGAGTGATTTGGCCACGGAGCTCTTAGGATTCACAGCATAGATTTCCATGCGGTTCTGGGCACGGTTCAGTGTTGTGACAAGTAGACGGTCAGGTGAATATGCGTAGGCTATGCGCGGAATGTATTCGATTTTCGGATCGGAAGGGGTTATGGTCTTGGTCTTGCGGTTGTCGACATCGTAGCTGTGGACCGACACTACGGAGTTCGGTTCGCCGGCAACAGGATATTTGTAAGTGTAGGCTCCGGGGTAGAGAGCATACTGAGGCATTGGATTGCATGTGCCTTCATAGAGCGGAAATGAATAGAGCGGCACACGGGATTCGTTGTATTTGATGTAGCATAGTGTGAGCCCGTCGGGCGCCCAGGCCATTGAACAAGTGGTGTCGAACTCTTCTTCATAAACCCAGTCGGGGACACCATTGATGATTTTGTTGGGTTCGCCGTCGGTGGTGACTGCAACTTCTGTGTTGTAGTCGAGTTTGGCAATGTAGATATTGTTGTCGGCTGCTGTGAAAGCAATCATGTGACCGTCGGGCGACCAGAGTGGGGCTCGCTGCGATTTGCAGTTTGGACTAAGTGGCTTTAGCACACGGTGAGCAACTTCGTAAACGTAGTAGCTTGCGTTGAACGAACGACGGTAGATTGCTTCACGGTCGGTGTAGACCATAATGTAGCGCCCGTCGGGACCGATATCGAATCCTTCTATCTGTGGTAGAACTGTTTCGCGCGTGCGACGACAGTTTAGCATTGTGTCGACCGGCTGTCCGGTTTTGGCATCATAGCTGATGATGCACGTTTTGTCGGGGTTTAAAGCTGCGTAACGGTTTCCGTCGGGGAGCCATGTCATTTTGCCTGGCGATTTTGTGGCATTCGCCGGGAACACATATTGTTCTATTCCGTTGGCGGCATTTACCGACATAGCCGATACAGCTGCCATACAAGCTGATATAACGATTGCTGATATTTTCATTTCGAGGAATTGTTTCGGTGGTGGGGATTAATCGAACAGCGACAGTTGGGCGTCGTTCAGAGGCGGATCGTCACGCTGCGGTTCGTGATAGCCGAATTCGGCATCGGATACGATTTGAGTTTTTGTCTGGCCTGCGGGAGGAGTGGGCAATAGCCATTCAGTTGTGTCGAGCGAAGCATCTATAGCAGAGATAGTGTGCTTTGGCTTTTTACGACGGCGTTGTTTGCGGGGTGTGCTTTCAACGTCCGGTTCTTGTTCAGTTTTCTGTTCGGTCGTGGCCGGTTGTGTTTCAAGGCTCGCGATTCGAGTCTCGGCTTGCTCTGCACGCTGCTCAGCATCGCTGCACAGCTTACGTGTCAGTTCCAATTGCGCAGTCAGTTCTAAAACTTCTTTTTCTGCCTTTTCAGCCCGTTCAGTTATGGTTTTGAGTTTGGTTGAGAGATTGTCAATCTCGTTTTGTTTTGCAACTGCTTGTGCATTAAGCAGGCTTACCTGTCGGTTTGCTTCTGCGGCAGCTGTTTTGTACTGTTCGGCGTCTTTGTCGGTTTCAGTTATTTCGGAAGTTTCACCGCCACGCACCTGGGCCACTTTCAGTTTGTTTAGCAAACTTTTTGTTTCCAGTGCATACTGGTCTTTTTCGGCCTGTGCGGCTTCGACCTGCTGTTCGAGGTCGCGCAGTCGGTCGTTCATGGCGCGTTTCTGGCGTGTCGCGCTCATTGTCTGCTGTTTCTGTTCGTCGAGTCGTTTTTCAGCTGCTGCAAGTTTTTCGCGCAGTTGCTGCATTTCGGCAGAATGACTGTGCAACATTGCAGAGCATTTCTTTTCGGCGAAAGATAAAGCTTCGGACTGCAGTTGCTGAATGTAGGCCTTGAAGGAAGCATCCATGCTGTCGTATAGGTAGCGGCGCTGGGCATCGATGTCAAGGCATTTGCGGATAAAGTCGGGTTGGGCTTCGTTGAATACCTGAAGCAGACTGTCGAAAACGGTTGTCGGAAATTCAGGCGAGGACATTTCCAGAGGCTCGTCGGCAGGTTGTTCTTCGTCGACAGGTTGTATAGTGTCAGGCAGGGCATTGGCGGCAGTCGGTCGTGCCGGGGGCAGAGCCGATACGTATTCCGTGGCTTCGTCTTCGTCGTCAACATCGGACGGCTGGAAACCGAATGCTTTCATTAATGCAGTTTTCACTGACATGATTATGAGTGTTAATCGTTACTATTCTGGTTTAACCACGACTCCGATTCCTTTGCGTCCGTTGATGCCGATTGTCAGCGGCTTTTCGAAACGCACAATTCTGATAAAGTCACTTTCGTAATCGGCAGGCAATGCATTCAGGAAGCCGACATCATAAGTGCCGTCGTTCGATGCTGGATTAATTGTGAAGTATCCGACACCGAATGAGGTCAGATTCTGGAAGAAGTGGGTGCCCTGGCTGGGTTCGATACGATAGTTTGACAGCGCCGATTCCACAATCAGACGAGCCGAAGAAATGTGTGGCCATTTAACCGGAATTCCTAATGCGGTGTCGCTGGATCCCCATCGACCCGGACCTACCAGGATGTAACCTTCGTTACGTTCTGTAAAGTTACGATTTATTTTTTCAATTTCGCGTGCTATCAGCGGATTATTTGCTGATGAGAAGTTCTCGGGGCGCACATAAACGATAGTTGTTACGTTGTCGATGTTCCCATGGCCGAGAGCTGCGTTGCTGCGAAGCAAGATACGGTCGTCAGGCAGGGAGAGAATATTGTCGTCGACGATATCTTTCCGTTCGACAATCGGTCGCATCTGCAGCCAGTAGAGTGTTCCCTTGGATTCGTTGTTCTTAATGTCGAGCACGCCTGCGAACTCAATTTCAACCGGCCGGCACATTTCAGACTGCCCCTTGGTAAGCATGAAGTCGGTCAACTCGGCAAGAGGGTAAACTTTGTGCTGAAGTATGTTGGCAAATGTGACGACGCGTCGACCCGGGCCTTCGTCGCAATCGCGAATCACCTGGTCGAGGTGGTCGTAGGTCGAAACCATGTAGCGCAATGCTCCGGTCTGGGCTACATCTTGAACTTTCAGTTTGGAAATATTGAATCCGTCGTCTACCTTAAATTCTTCGGCCGGAGTTGCTTCCATGTCCAGTGCATACATGCGTGTTTGAGTGTCGCGCAGTGCAAGGTCGAGTGTCGAAGTCTGTAGTACTTTGTCGGGGTGACGGGGCGAGAATCTGAGTGACAGACCTCCGTCAACAATATATTTTCCAAGTCCGATCGCCACTTCGACAACACCGTCTTCGGGCTCTTCGTCGTTAATGGGGTAGTAGTTTAGCGAACGTCCAACACCTGCAAACGAGGGGAAATAGTATTTCCCGGCTTGTCGCCCAACAACTTCCTGTATGATTACTGCCATTTTTTCCTGGTCGATGACATTTGACGTAGCTGTCATATAGGCTTTTGAATCGGCGTAGAATACAGATGCATAAACGCCCTTTATCGCGTCGGATGCCAGGCGAAGCATTGTGTCGCGGTTGTCGACATGCGGAATCATATATGTTGAATAGATTCCGGCGAAAGGTTGGTAGTGGGAGTCTTCAAGGAGCGACGACGATCGTATTGCCAACGGACGGTCGACCACTTCGAACAGGGCAAGCAGGTCGTCGGTGAGGCGCTCGGGGAGCTTGCCTTGCAGGAATGCGCTTAAGATTTCTTCGTCGGGGGCATCGGACAGTGCCAGGGGATAAAGGTTGTTGCTCTCCATGAACTCGTCGAAAAGATCGGTGCAGATAACGACCGTACGTGGAATAGTGAGCGTCACACCGTCGAAGTTGTCACAAACAGGGTTCTTTTTGATGATTGAGTCAATGAATGCCAGACCGCGGCCTTTTCCACCGAGCGACCCTTGTCCTATTCTTGCAAAGTTGGAGTAATGGTCGAAACGGTCTTTGCGAAAAATTGCGACCACACCACGGTTCTTCATTTTTCTATATTTGACAATCAGGTCGAAGAACAATTGTCGCACCAGCGGAGCTTCCTCCTCGTTGCGGAAGCGGTGGTTTTTTATTACTTCTGCAATAGGGAAAAGGGCTCGTGAATATAGCCATCGCGAGATATCGTTATAGGAGGCGTGGTAGAGAAGCGATTTTGTGGGTATGTCGAAAATATGGCGTTGAAGATCCTTAAGGTCGTGAATCACGAGCAGTTCACTCCCGGTTTCGGGATCGCGGATAATGAAATCACCGAAACCGAAATCGCGTTTAATTGCCCTTCCCAAGTCGACGGGGAATTTTTTCGAGTTCTTGTCGAGGAACTGACCTCCGAATTCTTTAACTTTTGCGGCGTTTTCTTCTTCCGACGATTCGACGATTATGGGTAGATACGGGTCGCGTTCGCGCAGCCATTTGGCCAGTTTCAGTCCTGCCTGAGAGTCTTTTTTGCCATCGCGCATGAATGACACGTCTGTGATTACGCCAAGCATGTTTCGTCCGAAACGTTCGTAGAGTTCAACTGCTTCTTCGTAGTCGCGGGCGAGCATCACTTTGGGACGGCCGCGCATTCGCAGCATCTGTTCGTGCTCGTTCAGAGCTTCGGTCGAAAAAATCAACGACTGCTTTAGCAGGAACTTGTAAAGGACAGGAAGCACCGACGAGTAGAATCGCACAGAGTCTTCGACCAACAAAATCATTTGAACACCGACTTCGTTGATATCGTTGTCGGCATTCATTTTGTCTTCAAGTAGTTTTATAATGGCCAGCAGTAGGTCGACGTTTCCGAGCCAGGAAAACACGTAGTCGACACCGGCAAAGTCTTCGTTCGACAGCCGTCGCGACACCTCTTTGGAGAAAGGTGTGAGAACCACAATTGGCACATCGGGATGAATTGATTTAATCTCCTTTGCACCGGTGAATGTCTGGCTGACGTCGATGCCGGGCATCATTATAACCAAATCGAATCGCTTTTCGGACATTTGCGAAATTGCATCGGCCGTTGTGGGCACGCGTGTCACGCGCGGCGGCGAACTAAGGTTTAACGAAACATACTCGAAGTAAAGCTGTTCTTCGACACGTCCGTCCTCTTCCATCATGAAGGCATCGTAGGGAGAAGCAACAAGCAGCACGTTGAAAATGCGCTTTTGCATGAGGTTTTGAAACGCTGTGTCTTTTAAATATAGTTGGCTTAAACTCTCTTCGTTCATCTGCTGAAATTGTTTGTTACGCGAAGTTACGGATAATCATTGAAATTTAGAATTTTGAGTTTTGAAAATTGTGATTGAAGAGCGGAATCAATGGACACAACTGACGGCCACGGAAACTCCGCAGCCGTCAGTTTTATTTTTCAAAGAGTTATTTTTATTGCAAATTATTCTTCACTGCCGGGAAGAGGTTTGATGTCGTAGGCAAACATGCACAGACTGAAACCCCAGTAAATGAATGCGAGTGAAGTGAGGAAGCTAACCATAGCCATGTTCTGTACCCAACCGGCTTCAACAAAGAAGAATCCGATAAGCATCAACAGGATACCGTTGATCAGATAGAGCCACCAGTAGCGTCCTTTGTGACCATTGATTGCTGAAATTGTCATTGTTACACCCCAATATAGGAAAATCAAGGCGAGGAAGTAGGGGAACACTGCTTCAGAGAGCATAATGCTGCGAACAAGCATGAAGCCGATGAAAAGGTCAATCATACCGCCGGCAATCCACCAACCCCAGCCTTTGGGGAAATGAGGTCCTGCTGCTACAAGCAACTGTACGATACCGGCAAGAATTAGCATCCAGCCAAAAATCTGTGAAGCGATAGCGAATCCGGCAACAGGCCAGAACCAGTATGCAAAACCGCAAACAACCATTGCGATACCGACTATCAGAACGAGCCACCAGCTCTTAGAGTAGCCAAGGAAGTTTAATTTTGAGAGATTCATAACACAAATAAATTTAGTTGATTATTATTTTCTTGTTTTATTTCTATAACAATCGTTGAGCTATTTTTGTTGGTATGGCTGCGAAATTTGTTTGTCGGTAGGTGTGATTTACAATTTTATCGTGTCGATTTTGGGCGGTAAAAAAACAGGCAGAAGGGTTGTGCCTTCTGCCTGAATGTGTATGGTGAAATTGTCGGTTATTAGTCGAGAACTTTCACGCGGATGTTGCGGTACCAAACGTCGTCGCCGTGATCCTGGAAACCGATATAGCCTTCGTGGTTGTCACCACCCATGTTTGAGAGCAGGTCGTAGGCCGGTTCGCAGGGTCCGCCGGGAGCGAATTTGGAGTTTTTCAGCATTTCGTCCCACTGGGGAGTCCAGAGATGGTATTCAACCACATTCTGGCCGTTCTGGCTGTGAACAACGGTGCCTTTGTAGACAGTGATCTTAGCCTTGTTCCATTCGCCGGCGGGTTTGGCGTTCTGGGGCTTGGCGGGAATCATGTCGTAGAGCGAAGCTGCCTGACGGTTGCCGTCGACACCGAGTTTAGCATCGGGGTGACGTTCGTTGTCGAGCACCTGATACTCAGATGCAGTCTGCCAGATTGCCAGAGGCTGGTCGCCTTCGGGAGTGTGGCGAACGGCTTCTTCAGCGAGATAGAAGATACCGGAGTTACCACCTTCAGAAATTTTGTATTCGAGGTCGAGTTCGAAGTTTTTGAACTTGTGATCGAAAATCAGGTCGCCGCCTTCTTTGCCTTGGGCTTCGCCAGAACCTGTGCCGGAGAATTTGATAGCGCCGTTGTCAACCGACCAGCGTCCGGGAACGTCATCGCGGTTGTAGCCGCGCCAGCCGTTGAGGGTTTTGCCGTCGAAGAGCACATAGTAGCCTTCGCTGTCCTGAGGAAGCTGCGAGAGGTCGATGTTTTCACGAACAACATAGTCCCAGCCTGAGACTGTGGAATCAGCTTCTGCTACGGTTGTGTCGGCCGGACATGTACATTTGTCGCAGCCGCAGTTGCATTTCTGCTGTTTGCAGCATGATGTCATGGCAAGAGCCACAACTGAAGCTGCGAGGATGATTTTTTTCATCGTTGATTTTGGTTATAGAATGTTAGACATTAGGCATATCGGGAAGTTTCCAGCCCTGACGGTAGTTGTGGCGGATGAGTTCGGCTGCGAATTCCTGTGCGTTGACGGGTTCTGTCCAGGTTTTGTCGAATGTCGGGTGACCGTTTGTAACCTTGAAGCCGTCAGTAACGATTGTGCGGATTGTTTCGTTGGGGCCGATGTTTGTGAACTTCATGTTTTCGCCGTCCCATTTGAGGGTCTTGTTCAGATCCTGCAGGCGCACTGCGAGTACACCCATAACTACCATTTCGTTGAGAGGACCTGCTTCCGAGAATGGAGAGTTGGTTTCAACGCGTGATTCTTTCGATTCTTTGCAAGCGCGTACCCAGTCCATTTCGTGGCTTGTGTTAACGCGGCGTGCAATTTTGGGTGCGTTGGGCACACGTCCCGAGAGCAGGAAGGGCTCTGTGCCGTAGCAACCGCAAACGAGAGTGTCTTTTGTTCCGTGGAAAATTGTCAGACCACCGTTGGCAGGCATCAGACGTTTGCCTTCGGGGAATCCGGCAGGACGGTCGGGCAGAAGACCTCCGTCGTACCAGTAAACTTCAACTTCGGGCATTGCTACCTTGGGCATATTGTCGCGTGCGGGGAACACCATTTTGACGCGTTGAGCGTTTGGAGCGCATGCATCGAGAAGCATTGTTGACGAACCTTCTACCAGAGTGGGATAGCCAAGGTTGAGGGCTTTGAAAGGCTGGTGCAG
>CAYQYL010000027.1:0-25371 GCA_964421745.1 uncultured Muribaculum sp.
CATCTGACTGTTAATCAGAGGGTCGTTGGTTCGAGTCCATCTTGAAGCGCCACCAGCCAGCAGGACTGCAATGTAAGCCACAACAGAACGGCCGCTTAGCAAAGCGGCCGTTCTTGTTTTCCACCAAACCATCAGAACATCTAATACATTAATTCATGCCCACCTCCGCTTTCATACGCAACTGCATCATATCGCTTCTCGTTGGTATTATATGCACAACCCCATTCGATATCAGGGCAGCAATAACAACCGACAGTGTCGCAAATGTGTGTAGCGACAATAGCACAAAGTTTAAGGCCAAACAGCTTATCGTGCCGGCATCATTGATTGCTGTCGGAACTTTTGGCGTTTACAACGGAGCGTTCCGGAAACTCAATCATTCGGTTAACAGCCGGATGAATTCACTTCGCGGCAACCATTACTTCCGCGCCGACGATTATTTGCAATATCTCCCGGCAGCCACATATCTCACATTCGGCAGTCTTGGCATTAAAAGCAAACATAATTTCAAGGAGAGAGCGGTTGTCGAAGCAACTGCGTATGTAGCAATGGCCGCTATCGTAAACGTCGGAAAATACTCATTCCGCGAAAAACGACCCGATTCCGATGCCCGCAACTCATTTCCTTCCGGACATACGGCTACAGTTTTCACGGCAGCAGAACTGATGCGTGAAGAATATGGACTGGGGTTGGGTATCGCATCATATACGGTAGCCACCGGTGTTGCTTTTCTAAGGCTTTACAATAGTCGCCACTGGTTAAACGATGTAATAGCTGGAGCCGGAATAGGGATTCTTTCTGCACGCATCGGTTACTGGATGCTCCCACTCTACCGCCGGTGGTTTCATTGGAATGAATGCGGTTCGTCCAACAGGAGTTTCGCTTTTGCGCCTGTATACGACACCGCCGCCCACTCTCTGAGCCTGAACATGGTTGTTTCATTCTGATTCAGCTTTTAAATTTTTTTGATTATTTTTTTGGAAAAAATTTCCAATTTAATTTCTGCCGAAGGCGTCGTTGACGGACACGTTTACCGGATTGTCAATGCAGGTTTTTTTTCATATTACGGTTATGGAGCCGATAAACTATTATATGTCCCCGAATGTTAGAAATATGAACAAACTAATTAAACAATATGGATAAGAACGAAGCTAAAGAACTGGTGAAAGTTTTTGAAGAAAAAGTGCGTAAAGATCTGACAGAGTTTCTGCAGAAGAAAGAGGCTCTTGACTCGCACATACCGGAATGCCCCGACGTGGAGGAAAAATGGGGCGAGATTGCCCGTGCATATATGCCCGACGGTGCTCGCGAATTTCAAAACTACCCGGTAGTATCGTTAGGCTGGATGATGCTCATCGGCATGGCTATGGCTTTTTACTGGGACACTGACTGGACAAAATATGCGGCCGAAAAGAATATTTACGAGCAACTGCGCGACCGCCGCGGCTACGACAATATGGACGAAGCCGTCGTGCAGGATTTGTTAGGCTACGCCGGCGAACCGGCAGAAAAGGTTACGGAACTTGTTGCCGAATGTGCTTCGCGCGTCTACAGTCTTCTCACTCACGAACATGTGGAACCCGGTACAGAAACTGCTTTTGGATGCTACATCGCCGCACTTCACCAGCTCTACCTTGCCGGAATGGCAATGGAACTGAATGCGCTCGGCTATCACATGACACCCATGGGCGCACCCCAAAACATCCAGTAACCTTCTGCCAATTCCCACAGAACCAATATATAAACCACGCACCTCGGCCGCAAAAGTCGAGGTGCGTGGTTTGCATGTAGCCCGGAGCGGAATCGAACCGCTATCTAAGGTTTAGGAAACCTCTATTCTATCCGTTGAACTACCAGGCCATAGTTTCACCGACAAAGGTACACAATTTTTTTTGATGCCAAAAATAACTTCCTGCCTTATCGTTCGTTCATACACATCATATCAGAATCAGCATGGTATTGGACAATTCGTTGCAATATATTGAAAAAAAAATAATTAATTACAGTCTTGTGAGGGCGCAGCTTGCAGAACAAATTTTTTTGCAAACTTCTTGCACACCGGCAGTTCCAATATATATTGCGCCGTTTAGGGATAGGGGCAAAAACAACAATTCCTGAAAACCAATGATTTTCAGGAATTTTCTATGGTCTGATAGACCCTTTAGTGACCCCGGAGAGGCTCGAACTCTCGACCCAATGATTAAGAGTCATTTGCTCTACCAACTGAGCTACGGAGTCATGGGCGCTTATTTTAGCGCCACAAAGGTAGTGCTATTTTTTCTTTTTTGCAAAAATTTTTGCTCGTTTTTATAGCGTTTTTTTTAGTTTAAGCCGTTTCCCGCTATATTCAGTGATGGAAACGGCTTAATTAATCTTATTTACCAGATAACTACTCTTTCTTCAACAGGACGATACATGGGATCACCTTCTTTTATGTCGAAGGCTTCCAAGAACGGAGTGAGGTTGCGTAGCGTTACGTTTACACGGTTAACTCCAAGCGAGTGTACATCGCCTGTGGTGAGCGAGCGGATTTCTTCGTCGCGAATATTGCCTGCCCAAAGGTTAGCGTAGTTCATGTAGAAAATCTGCTCGGGAGTATAACCGTCAACTTTTGCCGATGCATCTTTAACGTCGACACCTTTGGCTTTCTGTGAATCGATAAAAGCAGTGTATGCTACACGTAAACCACCCTGGTCGCCAATGTTTTCACCTAATGTGTACTGTCCGTTGGCGTGAAGGCCGGGGAGCACTTCTACTTCGTCAAACTGGGCAATCAGGCCCTTTGTCAGATTGTTGAATGCTTCGGCATCGGCCGGTGTCCACCAGTCTGTCATATTTCCGTCGGCATCGAAATTACGACCCTGGTCGTCGAATCCATGGCTCATTTCATGGCCGATCACAACACCGATACCGCCATAGTTCTCGGCGTCTGTTGCTTCCGGATCGAAGAACGGCGCCTGAAGGATAGCGGCCGGGAATACGATTTCGTTGGCAAGTGGGTTGTAGTAGGCATTTACTGTCTGGGGTGTCATGCCCCATTCTGTACGATCGACGGGTTTACCCCATTTTGCGAGTTGCTCGCGCTGATGCCACATGTCAACATTATGCATGTTTTCGTAGTACGACAAATTGGGATCGATTTCCATAGTTGTGTAATCTTTCCACTTGTCGGGATAGCCGATTTTAACTGTGAATGCCATGAGTTTCTTTATGGCATTGAGTTTTGTTTCGGGTGTCATCCAGGGAAGCGATATGATGTGTTTGCCGAGTGCTGTGCGTAGGTTCTCAACCAGACCGATCATATACTGTTTTGACGATTCCGGGAAATATTTCTCAACATACAGTTGCCCGATGGCTTCGCCGAGCGAACCTTCGGTAGCTCCAAGAGCGCGTTTCCAGCGGGGACGCTGTTCCTGGACACCCGACATCACCTTGTTGAATTCGAAGGCTGCGTCGGTGAATTTGTCGGACAGACGACCCTGAGCCTGCGACACGTATTTCCAGAGATAGTAATCTTTAATCTCACGATCGGTTAGCGAAGCCATCAGATTCATGGCCTGAGCAACTGCACTGGGTTCGGTTACAATCACTTGTTCGGGAGCTTCTATGTCCATTGTTTTTGGGAAGAATGCTGTCCATTCAACCGAAGGATATGTTTTCTGCAGGTCGGCCAATGTGTAGGGATTGTACATTGCAGGTATGTTGCGGCTCTGCTCGCGGGTCCAGGCTGAATCAGCAAGAGCTGTTTCGATTTTCATTACATTGTTCATCACGCGTGTAGCCGCTTTCTTTTTGAAGCCGGCATTCATCATCTGAGCAACGATCAGTTTCTTATATGCTTCGCGCACTTCTTTGTTGCGCTTGTCGTTCTGCAGATAGTAATCGCGATCACCCAGGCCCATGCCTCCACCGCTGACATACATTGCGTAAACGTTGCTGTTTGCCAAATCTTCCATCGGGCCTGCGCCAAAGAACGGACTTGCATAGTTGCCGTGCATCCAGTAGAACAGTTCAGTCATATCCTCCGGACGTGTGTTTTCGATGCGCTGCAAATCGGCTGCAATAGGGGCGTAACCATCTTTGTTGCGACGCACCGAGTCGAGCGCCTGCGAATAGATTGTCCATACTTTGTGTGCCACACTGCCGGGCTTGGGATTGCTTGCCCCGAGATTAAGCACGATATTTTTTACGCGGATTTCCGATGAGTCGTTAAGTATGTTGAACTGTCCGTAGCGGGCATGTTCGGGAGTCAGAGGATGAGCTTTCTGCCAACCATGGTTAACATGCTTGTAGAAATCTGTGCCTACGGGGACATCCTTGTCGAAATTGTCGGGATTCAGACTTTTCAGATGATTCTGTGCGGTTGCAACCAGCGAACATGACGCTGCTATTGCAAGCGATAAAATAGTTTTTTTAAACATCTCTATCGGTTTGTTTAAATTGAATTTATATTAGCTATATACCGTAATTATTTATTGGTAAGAAATTTCAGTGTGCAAATTTAGCGTTTTTCATTCAAAATCTCTTCATCGGGCAGACATAAGATTTCGGGAATTTATATAAATTTGTACATTCTAAATGCTTAATCCTCAAAAATGGAATCGACTTCTATCATACCACTCGCAGGACAGCTTCCTGACAACAAACCACTTATACTGATCACAAACGACGACGGTGTCGACGCACCTGGAATCCACCGGCTCGCAAGCTGGGTGGCGCATCTGGGCACTGTAGTTGTGGTTGCCCCTGCTGAACAACATTCCGGCCAATCGTCGGCTATGACTGTGAACCAACCGTTGCGGGCTATCCGTTGCGAAAGTGCAGGCGGTGTTCAATTCTGGAAAATTACCGGTACACCGGTCGACTGTGTCAAATTAGGCATCCACGCCGTTATTGGCCGACGCCCTGATCTACTTCTGGCCGGCATAAACCACGGTTCCAATTCGGGTGTTAACGTCATTTATTCAGGAACAATGGGCGCTGTCATGGAAGGTTGCATATGCGGTATCCCCTCAATCGGATATTCCTACCACGACCACGACGAATCAGCATCGCTTCAGGCTTGCGAACCTGTCGTACGGCTTATTACCGAGAAAGTACTTGCTTCCGGTTTGCCGGAAGGCATTTGTCTGAATGTGAATATTCCGAAATGCGATCAAGTGAAAGGCATTAAGGTGGCTCGCGACGCTCGTGGCTACTGGACTGAAGGCTACGAACAATATACCGATCCCTCAGGCAGACCATTCTTCTGGCTGACAGGCTCATTCATCAACACCGATCCGGACAATCCCGATACAGATCTCTACTGGACCGACCGCGGCTACGCATCAGTCGTACCTACACGCCCCGACCAGTCGGCACCCGACAAACAGGAAGAAATCAATTCACTTCTCGGACTTTAGCATGTATTGACCCTTATGGCGCGTGGCCGAACTGTAAGCCACTGCATGATAAGGACAAACATGATAACATCGCAAACATAATGCGCAGTCATTGCCCCAACAAGGCCGATGATTGCGCATTCTGATATTCATAAGCGGACACGAAGAGGCACATTTGCCACACCCGACGCATTGTTCTGTTGCATGGAAAGGCTTTGGACTCATTCCGAACCTCACGAAAAGCGGATAAATAACAACCGATTTCAACCATGCCATGGCACCCTCAACAACGTCGTCACCGCTGTAGCCTGAAGCAATTCTCCGAATAATATTATCGATGCGGCTTTCAGCCCCGGCCAGTTTCTGCAACTCCACATCGGGCGAATCCACATCAAAACCCGGCAGCAGCACGTAAGTGTTCGGCATGGCCACAGAATATGCTCCGCAAGCAGTCCACCCGCGCGAAGCCATTATTTTGCGCCATTGCCGATGGGTCAAACCAATGTCATCGCCACATGTACAAACCATGTGGTGGCGTTTGCCCACCACCGGTGCGAACTTCATGAAACGACACATCACAGGCGCGATACCCCAGGAATACACAGGAAAGACCCAAACGACATCGTCGACCGGTTCAGTATCCTGATCTGAACAATCGGTAATCATCCGTACCCTTCCGTTCAACTCCTCTGCAATGCGCCGGGCCACAAAAAGTGAGTTGCCCGTTCCGCTGAAACAATAAACAACGGTCATTACAGCAAAAAATTAACGTATGGTCACCTGAGTCGCACCGAAACCATATTCACGGAACGATGCATCCTGCACATCGCAATGCTTATATTTCAACTTCAGTTCTTTCATTATTGCCTGACGAAGAACTCCCTCTCCCTTGCCGTGGATGAACACTATACGCTGCCCTTTAGCCTTGGAATAGTATTTCATTACGCGATTAAATTCGTCGAGCTGCACCTGAAGCATGTCGGAACTCGACAGGCCGGCAATATTATCGAGCAATTGATGAATATGCAAATCAACTTCAACCACAGTCTTTGTCGGCACACGTGGCTGCTCTTCGTTTGCGTGAAGCTTCTTTTTGTTGTTCGACGAAGGTTGCGCTTTCTCATTTTTTGATGAACGCATTGCATCTTCCAGCCGCGACGAATCAATCATCACAGCCTTGCGCGGAACATCGTTCTTGACAATGTCGAACTGCAGCACAGGTGTGTCGAAGTACACGCTGTCGCGGAAACAATGGGTCTTGAAAAACTTTGTTGTGTCAAGCGGAAATTCAACTGCTACAGGCGACTTAAGCCTGAATTCTCCATCGGGCTTATATGCAACATATTGTATGCAGACCCTATACATCTCAGTCAGTTCGGCAGAGCGCGATTCAATAGTCTGCAACGGCTCCTGCATATTCGGTTCTATTATACCGCTGAAACGAGTCACCCAACCTGCGCCCAAATCGGATCGGGTGAGATAGGTCAGCATCAGCGCATAATTCGAGTCATTCACCAGATAGGCAGTAAATGCTGTCGTGTTCAGATGCTTCGGCTCATCAGCCTCAAACGCCAGCACTATATTCAGCGTGTCGCCACCGGCTGTTTCATGTGCCTGCGGTTTGCGCGGGACTATAACGTCAGGTGCCGGAGCCGACAGCGGGGTTTCGACAAGTTTCTTGGGAGCCTGCGGTTTTGCAGGAGTAACTACAACACACTGTTTCAACAAAACGGGTGTTTCAAAACCATCTTCATCGACATAGGCCATTTGCCCCTCAATCTTCACTATTGTGCCGCCACCTACTGAATCAAGGTAACGAACTATATCGCCTACTTGTGCCATAATTCAAGTTTGTTTTATTGAACAAATTTACGGAAATTCCACCAACGCCGCAACCTCAGAACATTATATGCACTGAACGCGTTATATAATTGAAGACCAAAAAGTATATATTATGACAACACAAACAACATCTGCCGCTTCAACTGCGGCTAAAAGCATCAAAGGCACACAAACAGAAAAAAACCTTGTTAAAGCCTACGTCAGCGAATCAGGAGCCTATACCCGCTACATCTATTATAGCCAGCAGGCCGAAAAAGAAGGCTACTACCCTATTCAGAAAGTGTTTGAAGACACAGCAGCCAACGAGTTGCACCATGGAAAAATTTTCATGAAGTACCTCGAAGGAGGAGTTGTTCCCTGCACTGTCGACGTAGACGCATATAATATCGGCAACACTGAGTCTTGCCTGGAAATTGCAGCGAAAGAAGAGTACAACGAAGGTGTAGAAGAATACCTCGACGCTGCCAAAGTTGCTCGCCAGGAAGGATTCGACGATATCGCCGACCATTTTGAAGCTATCGCTTCAATCGAGAAACACCACATGGAACGCTTCCAGCGCTATCTCCAGCAGGTTAAAGACGGAACCGTATGGAAACGCGACCACGCAATCACTTGGAAATGCCTCGTGTGTGGCTACGAATACGTAGGCACCGAACCACCCGTAAAATGTCCTGCTTGCAACCACCCGCAGCAGCATTATATGGCTATGGACATGGACTAACCGCTTTGAACAATACAAAAACGAGCGTCAGCTGTACATTAGTTGACGCTCGTTTTTTGTGCTTTTATTTCTATTTACATTATGCCGCGTTCGCGAAGACGCTGCTGCCATTTCCATGCCGAGCGCATAGTGTCGGCAATCGGGGTTTCGGCTTTCCATCCAAGAACATTGTTTGCATAAGATGGATCAGCCCAAACCTGTTCGATATCGCCGGCGCGACGGCCAACAATCTTATGAGGCACCTTCACTCCGGTTGCCGATTCGAATGCATTGATAAGTTCCATAACGGACAGTCCGTTGCCGGTGCCTAGATTGAAGATTTCGATTTTTTCATCCGATTTGTCCTCAAGCATACGTTCAACTGCAATCACGTGAGCTTTGGCAAGGTCGACCACATCGATAAAGTCGCGGATGCAATAACCGTCACGTGTGTTGTAGTCGTTTCCGAACACACTCAGTTCCTTGCGCACTCCGATAGCAGTCTGTGTCAGATATGGAATCAGATTCTGGGGCACTCCGAGCGGAAGCTCACCGATTTCTGCCGACGGATGAGCTCCAATTGGGTTGAAGTAGCGCAAAATAATGCTCTTGAATGGAGCTCCGGCATTGATTACGTCTGTAATTATTTCTTCAGAAATCTGCTTTGTGTTGCCATAGGGCGAAGTCGCTTTCTTTATGGGCGACTGTTCTGTCACAGGGTTCACGTCGGGTTCACCGTAAACGGTGCACGACGATGAAAATACAATACCTTTCACACCGTGAGTGCCCATCATATCGAGCAGATTCATCAGTGTATTCAAATTATTACGGTAATACATCACCGGTTTCTGAACCGATTCTCCTACTGCTTTACTGGCTGCAAAGTTGATTATTCCTTTTATGTCTGGAAACTTGAGGAACAGGTTGCGTAATGCGTCGATGTCGGTGCAGTCGCCTTCAACGAAGTCCGGACGGATGCCGGTGATACGTTCAATACCATTAAGCACCTCCACGTTCGAATTAGAGAGGTTATCAATGATAACTACCGGATAGCCGGCATTCTGAAGTTCTACCACGGTGTGCGAACCGATGTAACCCGTACCTCCGGTCACTAATATTCTGTCTGTTTTCACTTTATATAGATGTTTGGTTATGTCGCAGCAAATTTAATCATTTTCGGTCAAGTTGCCAACGCTTAACGGCCAAAAGTCAGCACTTTCATCCGACAGTTGCGGCAGTCAAAATCTAGCCGGAACCTGTCGGCACCATGAACCAGCGTGAGAGGCCCTTTCAACGTTTCACCGCCGGGCGTACGCAGACAAGCTCCCATTTCACGGCGCAGGCAGTAGCGCGTAGTCATCACTACGGTTTCCTTTCCCTTCGGAACTGCGGTTTCTGTTGCCGGTTCTATTGTCGTTGCACCATGCTCCATATAGAATTCACGTGCTTTTTTGTTTGCCACATTGTCGTGACGCGACATCTTGTCGGAAGGTAGTAACGTAGCCAATTCGGCTGCATCCTTGCGAAGCGGGCGACGACGCACACACTCTGCCGAACAATTTAGGGCTTCCAGCGCCTGACGCCGTAAAGATGTCAGTTGCGAAGCGGCCATGAAAACTTCACCCAGACGGTCGTCTACGCTGTTTAGGACATAATCCGTAGCCCCGAGCCGGGAAAGAATGTCGCGCCGTGCGCCTGACTGCGGAGTGCGACTCTGTGGCAGTTCGTCGACAGCCATTGTTGCCGTAGCGTTTACGCCACGTTGATGATCGTTCACATCAAGAGCAACTCCCCATTCCGTTCGGCGAAGAACAAAGTCGAGCGGTATTCGACGGACTGGCTCCGAACGGGCTATCTGATCGGCAAACAGGCGGTCCGAATTACGGTAGAGCACCGTTCCCGGTGCCAGACAGACCGGAGTAGCCGCATATAGTCGTTGGCCATCTATGCGGTTCAGCCTGAAGCCTGTGAAGAAACCTTTTGCATCGAAAAATCCTAATCCGTCGCCGTTGTGCAGTTCGGATTCAAGCCGTGCTATAATTGCATTACGATCTGCGCGTACCACCTTCCCAACCGGTTGTCCAATGGATTTCGGGGTGGCGAATCCGGCCATTTTTGCCGACGGCTGTTTTGCGCCCGTGAAATATGTGGTGAATCCACGATTGAAGCTGCGAAGCGGATCAGGGGTAAAACCTGGTGTCGAATCGCCTGCCGACGACCTGACATACAATTCCGGCGAAGCGTCGATCACCTTGTCGAGCGCGTGCCGATAATATGCTACAACGTTTTTCACGTAGTCGCTGTCTTTGAGCCGCCCCTCGATTTTCAGCGATGAAGCACCGGCTGCGAGCAAATCGGCAAGACGGCCCGAAAGATTCAGATCGCGCAACGAAAGCAGATGTTTTCCCCTGACAATTGTTCGTCCCTCTCCGTCGACAAGGTCGAATGGTAAGCGGCAAACCTGCGAACATTCTCCCCGGTTAGCGCTTCGACCGGTTGTCAGCAAACTCGCCTGGCAGTCGCCACTGTAGCTGACACACAATGCACCGTGAACAAAAACTTCGAGCGGCACTGTCACAGCCTGTTTCATGGCTGCTATTTCATCAAACGTCAGTTCCCGAGGCAATACCAGCTGACTGAATCCTACATCTTGCAGAAAACGGGCCTTCTCGGGAGTGCGGATGTCGCATTGTGTGCTGGCATGAAGTTCGATTGGCGGTATATCAAGCCTCAGTACGGCCATATCCTGAACAATCAGCGCATCAACCCCGGCTCGGTACAACTCCTTTATCAACCGTTCAACAGCCAAAAGCTCCGAGTCATAGATAATAGTATTGACGGTCGCATATACGCGCGCATTAAACCGGTGGGCATAGTCGGCGACTCTCCCGATATCCGCACAGCTGTTTCCGGCAGAGGCACGCGCGCCAAAACTTTCCGGACCGATATACACCGCGTCCGCTCCATGATTTATTGCGTCGATTGCCACCTGTGCGTTTCGCGCCGGGGCAAGAAGTTCTATTTTTCTCGGCACTGACATTACGCGAATTTACTAATTTTCAGAAAAACAATTTACCGGTTGCAAACAATATGTACCTCTACAGCGTTTTAATTCTGAATACAAACAAAAAATATACTATACTATGGACATTAAAACCACACTTGAAAACGCAAAAGCTCAGGCCGAAATCAGTGCCGCAGCAGCTAAAGTAAGCGCAGCAGCCGCAGCCAACGCTGCAACCGACGAATTCAATGCAGTTAAAGACCAGGCTCAGCAACAGGCCGCTCAGGCTAAAGCCGCTGCCGCCGACAAATTTGCTGCTGCAAAAGAAGCAGCTGCCCAAGGGCTTGAAACAGCAAAAGCCAACGGCGCCGACATGATCGACAAAATCAAAGGCACAGCAGCCGACCTGCTTGAAAAAGGGGCTGACGCCGCTCACAAACTCGCCGACAAACTCAACGGCTAAGTAAACGATTCAAAAGCCTTTAAAGTCCTTAATAACTTTAAGGGCTTTTTTATTTGCCCTGTCTGTACAGATAGGTTTGCAGACACCCTACAAACACTGCTCCACCAATTATATTGCCAAGTGTGGCTGGCACAAGATTGTCGAAGAACATAGCACCGATGCTGACTTGAGCGCCTTCAAACATTCCACACGGAATGAAAAACATGTTGGCTATGCAGTGCTCATAGCCCAATGCGACGAAAGCCATCACCGGAAGCCAACAGCCAAACATCTTTGCGCCGCTGCTTTTGGCTGACATTGCAAGCCATATCGCCAGACAGACACACCAGTTTGCTCCGATGCCTTTCAGGAAAACTGTTATCCACGACATTGAAACTTTTGCCTCGGCAATCCGTATTATCGCCGAATGATAAGGCTCGGCACTGAAAAGTCCCACACCCCACACCAGTCCGACAATGAAAAGCAGCGACCCGACGAAGTTGCCGCACCAAACTGCAGCCCAATTCTTGACAACACAACGCCACGTGCAACCTCCGCTCATCAGATGCGGCATCAACAGCGCATTATTGCCGGTGAACAGTTCGGCACCAAGCACAACAACCAGAATCAGACCTATCGGGAAAGCCGCGCCACTCAAAAGTTTCTGCACAGCCGGGTTCGCGGCCGACAGTTCCGGCATGCCATAGCCTATCACCACCGACAGCGTTGCACCGAATGCGATATAAACGCCTGCCAACACTGTAAGGGCCAGCATACGGAGAGGCTGATTATGAAGCGACACTTTTCGGGCTCCGGTCTTACACGCCGCGTCAATGACCTCACCGGGGGTGTACGTACTCATAAATCAAAGCGACTCAAGTATACGTTTCAAAACCACTTGTGCCGAAATTTCACGGTTAGCAGCTTCGGGAATCACCAGCGAACGTTCCGACTCAATCACATCGTCGGTCACAATCATATTTCTGCGCACCGGCAGACAATGCATAAAATAGGCATTGTCGGTCAACGCCATTTTGCGCGAATCGACAGTCCAGGACCGGTCGGTCGACAAAACCTTGCCATAATTCGGATCGGCGTATGCGCTCCAGTTTTTGGCATAAACAAAGTCAGCACCTTCAAGAGCTTTGTCCTGATCATATTCCACACGTGCATTACCCACAAACTTCGGATCGAGTTCATAGCCCTTCGGATGTGTAATCACGAATTCATAGTCAGTTGCGTTCATCCACTCGGCAAACGAGTTGGGAACAGCCTGCGGCAACGCTTTGGGATGCGGTGCCCATGTCATCACAACCTTCGGACGCTCCTTGGTCTTGTGCTCCTCAATTGTAATCAAGTCGGCAAACGACTGCAGAGGATGACGTGTAGCTGCCTCCATCGACACAACCGGCCTACCTGAATGATCAATGAATTGCTGAAGAATCTTCTCCTGATAGTCGTCCTGCTTCGATTCAAACCGGGCAAACGAACGCACACCGATCACATCGGCATAGCATCCCATAACCGGGATTGCCTCCAGCAGATGCTCCGGCTTGTCGCCGTCCATTATCACCCCACGCTCAGTTTCCAGCTTCCAGGCACCCTGATTCACATCAAGCACAATCACATTCATGCCCAGATTCATGGCAGCTTTCTGTGTGCTCAGACGTGTGCGCAGCGACGAGTTGAAAAACAGCATCAACAGCGTGCGGTCTGCACCCAGATGCTTATATCCGAAACGGTTTCCTTTCACCTCAAGAGCTTCGGCCACTGCCTTGTCAAGCGGCCCGATATCATTGACACATGTAAAATTTCGCATTGCAGTCACATTTTATATTTTCCACAAAGTTACACAAAAATCGTCTTTAGACAGAAGAACATAAGAACATAATATTCATTTCTCCTCTTTTGTCATTCTGTCCTTCTGTCCAAATCTCTTTCTTCTTTTTAGACAGAAGAACAAAAGAACATAAGACCAAGATAATTTATTTCCTTCTCTTCTCTTTTTATTCTTCTGTCCTTTTGTCCTTCTGTCTGATATCTGGCGCTTTGTATATTCTGAATTTTCTTTTAACTTCAATTTTAGAACTCCCGAAATTTATAAGCAAACCGGTATCCATACCTGTAGCTGCAAGATAGTTAACAAGCTGCACTTCATGTTGCGGCGATATATTCTCCACAGCCTTGAGTTCAACAACAATTTTATTGTCTACAACCAAATCAGCTTTAAAATCTCCTACTATCTGATTTCTATAATAAACCTGTAGTCGCTTTTCCGACTCAAATGGGATTGAGCAATGTTGCAACTCCAACATTAGTGCCTTATGATAATCGGATTCCAAAAAACCAGACCCGAGCGTTTTCTTAACCAAGAAAGCACTATGAATTACTCGGCAAATCAGACTTTCAACATCCGATGTCAGTTCCATATCATACAAAATATACGTTAATGAACTTCTTTTGTACTTCTGTTCTTTTGTCCAGATCTCTTTCCTCTTGATTTGACAGAAGAACACAAGAACATAATATTCATTTCTCCTCTTTTGTCATTCTGTCTATTAACGCCGGTATGTTGTCACTCGACTTCGCGGACAACGAAAATCTGGGTGGGAAAGTGGTCGGAATAGCCGTTCAGAAACTTTTTGCCCGAAAAAGTGCGATGTGGATAATTTTTGTAGGCTCCCGATTGTGTTCGCAACATAGGCATATTATGCACCGTCGCTTTCCAATACTGTAAATCGCCGTCCTTGCCGTTTGCCAGATTTCCACTCACAATTATCTGGTCGAACAAATTCCACTGTCCCCGGTAGCACAACGAACCTACACCCTGATCCAGTATCCACCAGAACGGATTGTAGAAACCATGATACTCAGCTTTATCGCGATCGCGTCGGGCGCCTAACGTTTCTGCACATGCCTTGTTCTGCGGATCATCGTTCAGGTCGCCCATAACCACGACAGCCATTTCCGGACACTCCTGCCACAGCGAGTCTGCTATGTGAGCCGACAGCTTAGCCGCCTCGACACGCAAGAACTCCGACTCAGCCTGTCCGCCCAGACGCGACGGCCAGTGGTTCACAACCACACTCAGCGGACGGTCGAACAAACGTCCCGTCACAACCATTTGGTCACGCGTCAGAAAATCGGGCTCACTCTCCACCTTTAGGCGGTGGTTATTCACGTTTGTCAGCTCAAAATAAAGCGGATTGTAGAGCAAACCTACGTCAACACCACGACGGTCGGGCGAATCGTGATGACAAATCTGTAGCCCCCAAGGCTCTCGTCCGTCAGCCACAAGCACCTTGTCAATCTCCTTCACCAGATCCTCGACAACGCTCCGATTCTCAATCTCCGAAATACCGATGACGGCCGGCCCGTAGGGTGTATTCTCAGTATTCAGCTTCGATATGGCAGTGGCCATATTGTGAATTTTTTTCCAATACTTGTCTGAGTTCCAGGCTCGCGCGCCTTCAGGCGAAAACTCCAGGTCGTAGCTGCCATTCTGGTTAATCGTGTCAAACAGATTCTCCAGATTGTAGAACGCTATGCCGGCCACAAGATACTGCTTGTCAGCTCCCGGATCATCGCCGGCTGCCGACGAACCACAACACATGAAACCCACCGACACAATCAGTGTCAGCAACGGAAAGAAAAAAATTCTGCGCATAATTCTATCTGTAATTTTTCGTGGTTAAATTCAATTTCAATTCAAAATTAGCTAATATTCCATTAATTCCACAATTTTATGTTGTAACTTTGTTTGACTCACACCCCGATTATGAAAACAATAACCATTATAAACGGCCCCAACCTCAATTTATTAGGTGTACGCGAACCCTCTGTCTATGGAACAGAAGGTTTCGACACTGTACTGACCAATCTTCGCGCCGCCTACCCCGAATTGACAATCAACTGTTTCCAGAGTAACCACGAAGGCGACATCATCGACCGGCTTCAGCTCGCTGGATTCGAACCCGACCACGGCTTTGTGCTCAATGCCGGTGCCTACACCCACACCTCCATTGCCATTGCCGACTGCATTGCAGCCATTTCCTCACCGGTAGTCGAAGTCCACATCTCCAACGTACATGCCCGCGAACAATTCCGCCACACCTCCATGCTGTCGCGCGTATGCCGCGGCGTTATTCTCGGCTTCGGCACCGATGTCTATCGTCTTGCCGTCGAGGCGCTAACCCACCTTCCAGCTGTCAGATGAGCGTTGTTAACCCCGAAATAGAGCAGTATGTGCTCTCCCACATCGATCCCGAACCCGAACAGCTCCACCTGCTAAACCGCGAAACACATCGCCGCTGTCTCTACCCCGACATGTGCTCCGGCCACTACCAGGGCCGGATGCTGAAGATGCTAGTGCGCATGATTCGTCCACAGCGGATACTTGAACTGGGCACATTCACCGGCTACTCGGCCATGTGCCTTGCCGAAGGCGCACCCGACAACGCCGAGTTACACACCGTCGAGCACAACGACGAAATGGCCCGCATGATCCAGGCAGCCTTCGACCGTTGGCCAGCAGGAAACCGCATCACCCTCCACATTGGCGACGCCCTTGAATTGATTGAGCCGCTTAGCCTCGCCCATGGCCCGTGGGATCTCGTATTCATCGACGCAAACAAACGCAACTATGCCGACTACTATGCCGCCGTCCTACCCTACGTCAGACCCGATGGATTCATTATCGCCGACAACACACTATGGTACGGCAAAGTCGGCACCACCGACACCCCCCACGATGCGCAAACCCAGGGCATACTCCGCTTCAACGACCTTGTCGCAGCCGATCCCTCTGTCGAAAAAGTCATCCTCCCCCTCCGCGATGGCCTCACAATCATCCACAAACTCCCCTGAATGAGCAAAGTATCCGCCATTTTCCACATCGTTATAAACACCAAGTTCCGAAATCACTCTTCGTCACTTCCTCAATGGTGCTAAACATTTGGAGTATGTAGCTGAACTGCCCCACAAACTCAAGCATTATTATTTGCACGCTACTCATACTTGACTGCATTTGGATAAGCCCTCCCCGTAGGCAAGGCGACGTAGGTGCCGTCAGAATAGTAGGCAGGGGTAAGAGCCTAGTCAGAGGTTCGCAGCCCCTGTTAAATGGTCGTGTGCAACAGCGCCGCGTTGCGGTGCCACCAGAATAGTAAAGCGGCAGACTGTCGTCCCTCCGGACGACGATTAATCAGTAACCGTGGTACGTGGAGCCTAAGCGACACGTGCCCGGCTCCCCTCAGCACCTGAGTTGGCGTCTGCAAGACGCCGATTTACGTAGCTCCTAATATACATAAATGATGCTTAAATTTGCGGGGAGATTCTGCAACTTCCCCCAGATGCTCAATCCCACTGTGGGAGGGTGTATAAAAATTGTAATTCTTTCGCAATGTAGGGATGCTCCATGGAGCATCCTCATGATTTACAGGTAGATTCAAATGTGTATAAGATAATAACTTTTAAGAGTTAATCAGTTGATTGTTAGGAGGATGCTCCATGGAGCATCCCTACTATTCGAGTTAATCTTCATTATGATCCACCCACACCTCGGTGGGTTTTTCTATCGGCACGATAGAAAAAAAGGGAGGGGCTGCCGCACGGCTGTCCCTCCCCAGGAGTCAAAAAATTAAGCTGCTATTGATTCCCTTATTGTAGGATTATTATCATTCTTTCAGCTAAATTATTCAGCAACCTTAACTGTCTGCACGTTGCCGTCTGCACGTACTTCCTTCTTCAGGTAAAGACCTGCTTCGGGAGCAGCCTTCAGAGCGCGGCCCTGGAGGTCGTAGTACTGAGTAGCAACTACTTCAGCATCGCTACCAACTTCGTCGATAGCCGATACATCGCCCTGTTTGATCTTGATAGCCTGTTTAGCACCGCAGATTTCAACATATACAGTTGTTTCGCGACCGCTAACGCCTTCAGGCAGAGGATCAACCATTACAGTTACTGTCTGGGTGTAGTCGATAAGGTCTACGTCGCCAACTTCGAAGAGAACCCAGTCGTTAGCGCCTTCGCCTGTGAATTTACCATCGGTAGAGATATCTTCATAGGGTTCGAACACGAATTCTTTTTCACCGCCTTCAGCTCCTACTGTCATCTCAAAAGATTCATCAGGATCTGCTCCGAGTGAAGAGTACTGTCCAAGGTACTGAACGCACCACTGCATACCTCTGATCTGAACGCCGTTGGTTGTTGTTCCCGGAGTGATGTAACGAACGTAGCTCAGAGGTTCTGAGAATTCAGCAACTGCGTTAAGATGCATTCCTGCGAGCGGAGATGTCGAAGGAGCTACATACATAGGCCAAGATACACTTGTATTGGCGTCGTTAACGAAACCACCAACAAGAACAATAACACCCTTGTCGATATTTACGAATGACTCTTCTTCGCCATCCATAACAGGAATAACTACGTCAACATAGCTAACTGCATCGGGTTTGATTTCTGAACCGTTAAGGTAACCACCACCGATGCGTTTGCCGATCTGGTAGGTAACTTTTCCAGAAATAGGTTCTGCTTCATATACATCGAACGACATTTTTTCTGCGCCGAAAGCGTCAACAACCAGACGGAAAGAAATGCCTGACAGACCGAAGGTCTTAGAAGGAGCAGGCAGATAGAATCCGATGCGGGTCAATTTTGCATCTGAATCCGAGAAATATGTTTGGCCAAGAGCTATACTTGTGAAATATACCATACCATATTCATTAGCTCCGGCTGTTTTCAGATTAGAGAAACCACCAACGCTAAGTTTGGGATAGAGGTCTGTAAGCATCATTTGCTGAACGCCATAATCGCCACCAAAACTAAAGGTAGGACGTCCATTGCGGGTATACATACCTGCTGCACATGCTGTATAAGAAGAAGGAAGTACGCCTTTATCTCCAGCCTTATTAATGGTGAAAACAGGTGTAGGAGGATAGTAAGGACCGCTTGATGTTGAAAGCGAATAGAACGGATCTGTGGTCAGATCATCCTTATCAGAAGTTACATCATCCAACGAAACTGAAGTTCCGTTGATAGTCTGTTTCTCGTAAGTCCACTCAGAAGTATACCATTTCGCACCGTCAGTAGCTTTATAGCATTTTGAATCCCAGAACAAAGGCACTTCGTTAGGAATAAGAAGATAGGGATTAGCAAGGTTCGTACCCCAATGTTCCTGCATACCGCCAACGTAAAATGCGCCGCCAGGCAACTGGTACATTGCGGTCATTGAGTCAGTACCTTCTGCAAAAGTAATTGTAGGAGCATCAACTTTTGTAGACAACTCATTTGCACGATCGTAAGTTTTTAGCATTGTTTCGCGCAAACTAACCTGTTCCGACTGCGAAACAGCTTCAGGAGCTTCCTGTGTAACAACAGGATTACCAGCAAAAGCGACCATTCCGGAAGCCATTGCAAGAGTGAAAAGTAATTGTTTTTTCATAACTGATTGATTAATAAAAACAGTAATTAAAAATTATCTCTAAATTTTGGTTACGAGCAAAGGCAGCGGTGACAAACACCGTTGCCTTTGTCTATAATCAGGGTTATTTTTTCACAAGAGAGTGAAGGTTTGCCATCTGGGCGCTCTTTATTGTAAAACGCCACGGATCCTTAGCCTGACCGCCGGCAGCAAAGCCTGCCTCGTCAACTGAACCCACAAAGTTCCAGATAATCAACGATTTTGAAACCAGATTTTCGTAGCTGTTAGAGCTGAAAACAAAAGTGCCGGGGTTATTAGGATCCTTCTTAATAATGAAACCTGCATCAGTAGCCCACGTTGTTTCTGAAGAGTTTGTGAGCGGATTTGTACCGTTGCAGCACAGCCAGTAATAGCTGTTTCCGTCAACGCCTAACTGTTGTGCGTTGATCTCCATTGCGCCACGGGCTTCGTTATAAGTTGCTACAACGCTGAAGTTGTTTCCAAGACCGGAAATCTTATACTGATTTTCGCCATCGGCAGCAATTGTAATGTTCAAGTTCTTAGACCCGTTGCTATATTTCATCGTAAATTCGCCAACAAATTCGTCGTAAGCAGAATAGTCGGCAGGAGCATCGCCCTGAAGAACCACTTCCTGACCTTTCGAATCCACGCCTGTGAACGCAAACTGTGTCATCTGATATTCAAGTTCTGAAATCGAAACTCCGTTAAGTTCAAGCGGCTTCATGAAGCGTATGCCGGTCGGGGTAGGAACAAAGCATGTTTCAACGTAGTCGTCTTCGCCTTCGCCATAGATGAACGCAATGTAGCGTGAACCTCTGTTAGGTTCAACATATACTTCAATATCCTGGCCGGCAAATGTACCGCGCAGCTCTTCGAGGAAGAGATTCGACTGCGATTCAGCAATTTGCTTCATATATGTTTCCGGATCGACTGTCAGACGACGCATGTAAGCATAGTTACCGTTGCGGTTCCCGCGCAGTTTTATCACATCGTCCTGCACGTCCATGATCAGGAACTCAAAGTCGCCATCCTTGGCTTCATATTCACCGCTCGAAGGTATTGCAAAGTAATGGAGCAACGAGTTGTATGTGTCGAACGAAAGCACCGGACCATTGTCATTAGTCAGCTTATAAAGACTTGTTTCAAATTCTCCGGGTTTTGATTCAAATCCTGCGGTTACCTCTCCTCCTTCAAATTTACAGGTGTAGATATAACCACCCGATGTCAGGTGACGGTCTGGATAGTATTCGAAGGCCCAACCATACTCTGAACTTGTAAGCACTTCCTTACATTTATCAAGACGTGCCTGCAAACGCTCAGCCGACGATTCCGGGAACACATCATCCTGATCTTTCAGACATGAAGAGAACAGTGAAGCCGATACCAACCCTACGGCTGCAGTCAGTAAAAATTTATTTAGTCGCATAATTTGCTATCGTTTTAGGTTATTCAATCGATAAATCGTTCAAGTCAACTTCACCGGATATCACTTCCTGCTGGCGACGCTGAATAACATCGCGAAGTTCGTCTATGTCAATATTGTAGCTATTAAACATATACTCTCGAACTTTGTCAAGTTTCTGGTTAAGCAATGCCTGGCTCGATGCCGGACGGCTCTTCATCATCGAAGCCCAACCGGCAGCATCGTTGGTCACGTAGATTGAAAGCATCTCTGCAAAATCTTCTGTATAAGAGTGCTGTGAGTAGGCCGATATGAATCCATTCTGGCCATACTCTGAATTGAAAGGTGCTTCGTTCCACATGTCTGCCACGTAACCCGTACCTGTGATCAGCTGGAAATCAGACTGAATCGGCTTGATCTGATTCAGAATGTGGGTAAACTCGTGGTGAATTGTCTTGAAATAGTAGTGGTTCAAATTTTCTGCACTCTTCATGTAAGAGGGCAGATAGTTCAGACCGGCAAGGAAAATCTTACGACCACCCTCAGCCGTACCGAGAATGATTGTACCGTTGTTACGGTATTCCCATTCGCCTACAGTGAAGAACATCTTGGGGAAGTAATTACATGTAAAATCACGACCCGCAACTTCAACATATGTGTCGACACATAAATGTTTAACCAGATGTGCCATCGTTACGGCATCATCGAAACGTGCCGGAATCAGATAGTAGTTAAAATCACCTTGAACATCTTCGTAACGATATTTGAAATCGATATTATAAGGCTTGTTGAAATTTTCTGTAAGCCACAAATCAAACTGATTCTTATCCGTATTTCCAATCTGGATAACAGTATAGCTCTTGTCCGGCTCATCAGACTCACACGATGTAAATGCCACGGCTGTCATCGCAAGAGCTGCAAGACCAAATATTTTATTAAGTTTCATTATATTCGAATTATTTTACGTAATTAATAATGAACAGGAATTAATCGCGGGGGTTAGCTTCAAGACCTGCATCGCGAACTCGCAGCGGAATCTGAACCGCACGGCGTTTGTCGCCTACGCGCAACCAATCCGTGATTTGAGTTGGAGAACCTGCGCTATCCATTTCGCGGCGAGGAATCTCTATTCCATAACGTTTGATGTCGAACCAACGTAAACCGGTCTGGATTGTTTCAATGCGACGGAAACCGAGCACACATTGCAACATACATTCCTGTAATGAACCGTCAGCATCGATTTCAAATGCCGGATGAAGACGTTTTTTCACTGTTCCTGCAAGCGGATTCTTTTCATCTTCATATGAATAGGGACGAGCTTTATAGAAATTTTCGATTATTTCAGGAGTCAGTGTTGTACGGTTTGTAGTCATATTCTGCATCCAGGTTGTCAAATCTGCGGCCGCTTTGTCATACTCCTTCTTCATAACGTATGCTTCAGCGCGGTTGAGAAGCACTTCATCTGATGTCAGAATAGGCACTACTGAGTGAGTAAAACCAATTCCGGCAACCTGGTCTGTGTATTCAAACTTGTAAGGTGCTTTCCAGAAAATAGTTTTGTTATATGTCGAACCTTGATAAACCTTGGGTGTCATGTAAAATGAGCTGTACGAACCATACAATTGCTGTGCGCGCATGTCTTCTGATTCAGCAAGATACTTTCCGTGATTATAACGGCCGTATGAAGTATAAGGGCCAAATACTACACCTAATCGCGAATAACCCGTACAGATTAAAAGGTTCGCATTTGATGATGTATTAATATATTCATTTGTTATAGCTTCATAATCCTGAGTCATCGATGCCATCGACTTCCAGTCGCGCAACATACCGGCGGGTTCCGATCCAAGACATAGGGTTGCCATTTGAATAGCCTTGTCCCACTGCTCGGTGAACAAATAGAAACGTGTTGCAAATGCGTATGCGGCTCTTGTATTGAAATGATACTTAGGAACTGTGTAATAAGCATCAGTCAACGTTTTCAGACCTTCTGTCAGATCTCGCTCAATCTTATTGTAGAATTCAGCAAGGGTTCCGCGCTTATAGTTAGGAAGAAGATCCGTTTCAGGGTGTTCCATATAAGGAAGACCAAGAGAGTTTTCTGCATCCTGTGTCCACGCATCGCAGAAAATCGAACCGAGAATAAAGTGGCTGAAAGCGCGGCTGACAAGAGCTTCTCCTCGTAATTCAGCCATACGTGTGGTTGCCGGCTTTTCACCAATAGAAGCCAACGCTTCATTTGCGGCGGCAATCGCCATGTAAGTCGACGACCAAAAGCGGTCAAATGATTCATTAGGCGTTTCCATCTCATCCACCCACGCAAATGTATCGTCAAACCAACGATCCGAGTTAGGCACACGGGTTCCGAAACTGTCGCAGTTATCAGACATAAGCTCAAGGGGCAGACAATATTCTTTAGTGAAGTAAGACGATGTGAGGATTCTCATCACCTTTTCTTCGGAGTCAAGCGTAGCACGGTCGTCGGGCATCGTGTCGAGGAAATCTTCACAGCTTGTGAGTGAAAGCGCCGACAGTGCAAGACCTATTGTCGATAATATATATTTATTCATTGTCTTATTCTTTCTGATTGTTAGAAACCTAAGTTAACAGTTAGAGTGAATTGCTTGGGTGTGGGAGCTGCAACACCACCGGTGTTGAAGAACTCAGGATCCTGACCGTTGAGTTTCTTATCGGCATAGATAAGGAATAGGTTGGTTGCCTGAAGTTTAACCTGAGCGCGCGACAGACGAAGAGCCTGAATGACCTTGTTGGGGAACTGATAGGTTAACGAGATTTCCTTCATACGAATAAAATCACCTTTGGCTATACGCTCTGTCGAGTAGTTGTATGCGTTGTAAGCATATTTAAGATCAGAGTCGTTCTTGTTCTGACGCTTAGAGGCAATAACCGGAATAGTTGTTTTAAGCTCGTCGCCAGGGGTAGTCCAACGGTTGTTGAATTCCTTGGGCAGCGAAGTCAGATCGTCATATTCGTTTTTGAACACCGGATCGAGGCGGATAACATTACCGAACGAATATGTGATGTACACGTTAAGTGTAAGTCCTTTGTAACGGAAAATATTACCGAACGAACCCAAATCTGTGGGATCGACACTACCTGAATATTCGAGGAACTTCAGCTTTTCAGGATCGGAAGTCTGGAAGTAAATACCGGTTGTTGAAATGTCGCCGTTCTGGTCGAGGAATGTCGGCAGACCCTCTTCGTTAAGACCCTTGAAAGGAATTGAGAAGATTGAACGGACGGGATAACCTTCCTGAGCAAAACCTGCACCAGAAACGAGGTCGATCATTCGCTTGGTTGTCTTCAAGTCGGTCACCTTATTCTTGTTGTAAGAATAGATAATGTTGGTTGTCCAGCTGAAGTCGCGTGTTTCAATATTCTTTGTAGTGAGCGAGAGTTCAACACCATGCGATTCCATCGATGCGATATTACCAAATTTTGAAATCTGGCCTCCGATACCCTGTGATGTTGCTACACCGATAAGGTCGAAGTTGTTACGCTTGTACCAGTCGAACTCTACGTTGATGCGGTTGTCAAACAAACCTGTTGAAAGACCGAGGTTAAGCTCGTGTTTCTTTTCGTAGGTCAAACTCTGGTTTGCAAGGTCATTGATTTCAAGCATTGTTTCGTTAGAGCCAGCGAACGGACGCCAGGGGTTAGCGGCCATAATAATCGAGTAAGCATTGCTGATCGAAGGACGGTCGCCGGTCAGCGAGTAAGATGCACGCACTGTGAAGTGGCTCCAGGTCGGAATGAACTGTTCGAAGAACGACTCATTGTGCATGTTCCACGAACCTGACACGTTCCATGTCGGCAACCAGCGGTTCTTACGGCTCTTGCCGAGGAAGTTTGTTCCTTCGTAGCGAAGTGTTCCGTTGAGGTTGTAACGGCTCTTGTAAGAATAAGTCACATTACCGAAGAATGCCACACTGCGCACACGTTTGTTTGTCAACGAGAAGTAGTCGGTGTTTTCTTCCTGACCGCGTTTGAAAATCTTGTAGTTGTAAGAGGGAATGTTACCATTCTCGAACTGCATACCCCAGCCGCGAAGCCATGTGTTATGACGGTCGACTGCGTTGGTTTCCATACCGGCGTAGACATTAACTATATGGTCTTCATGGAACACATCGTTATAGCGGGCGGTAGCACGCATATCCCATTTGAACATACCATTATCTGTACGGTCGAAGACACCACCGGAAGGAAGCACACTTTCCTTGAGTGCATAAATATCGTCCGGATCCTTGTAGAGGAACGGGTTCTTGTCGCGGATAGCCGATGTTGGCATTGCGCGGTAAGCTTCTGCCTGGTTAGAGTGATCCTTCACATAATGCTCCTGCGAAGTTGTCGTATTTTGAACACCGGCAAGAAGAGTTAGTTCTACCTTACGGATGGGTTTGTAAGACAGTGTTCCGGTAAGACGGAAGTCATTAACACCAAGCTCGATGTAGTTATTTTCAAGCTCATTAAGAATATTAAAGTCTGTATAGTTGCGGGTGTAGAATGCGTTCGGATCAAGCGTACGCGAAGTATTCATTGAGTACGAATACGGGTTAATGTCGAAGTCACGTTTAACCTCACCTGACACTGCGTCGATTTCGCGACCGAGTGTACCGGGAGCTTTCTGCTTACGGAACGATGCGTTCGACAATAAGTTGAATGTAACCTTACTCGATATATTGAAAACCGAGTTCAAGTTGGCGGTGTAACGCTGAACCTTACTCTGTTTATACCATCCCGGATCGAACATAGCCGATGCCGATACATAGTGCTGAGCTTTCTCAGTACCAGAAGAGATTGACACTGAGTGGTTTTGCATAACCGATGTGCTGAACAGCTGGTCGAACCAGTCGGTGTTGCGATACTCTGCCTCACGCAGATATGCCGCACGGGCTTCTGGAGTGTTAACCAGGCCGAACTGACCGGATGTAGCGTCATATTGCGACAGCAACTGATACATCTTACCATAAACGCCCGAACTTGAAGCATTTGCGATTTCAGCATAATTCAGATAACCTTTGTTGGCAAGTTCCTGATATATGCTCATCTGGTCTTGCGAGTTCATGATGTTGAATGTGCGGTAGCTGGGTTTCAGACGCATGGTGAACTCACCGGTATAGTTGATCTGATTTGTTCCG
>CAYQYL010000028.1:0-24854 GCA_964421745.1 uncultured Muribaculum sp.
ACTCCTCTTTCAAGAATGAAAATCTTGCGTCCTAACCGATAGACGAATGGGCCAACGTTTATGCGCATGGCGCAAAAGCGAGTGCAAATATATGAACTATATTTTTTATGTGCAAATTTTTTTTCGCTAATCTGCTCATTTTTTGTTAAGGAGAACACTTTTTAAGCTTAAGCGGCCGGTGGAATCTTAATTCGTCACCACCAGCGGTAGCTTATGTTACGGTCGTACGTGTCTATATTTTCTATATTTTTCAGACGACTGACAACCAGCATCGTGACAGGGAGTATAGCAGTTTCATAGGCTGTTTTCAACAGAGTTTGCGTGACAATAAGTGCGCATATATCGTTCCACGGAAACACTCCGGCAAAAGCCAGCGGAAAGAAAATGAGCGAGTCGGCTCCTTCGCCGAAAAATGTGCTAACGATAGCCCTTAGCGAGAAACGACGACCTCCTGAAGCAACTTTCATTCTGCTCATCACCCATGCATTTATCATTGAGCCACAGACAAATGCCACAAACGAAGCAAACAGTATGCGCGGCGCACTGCCGCAAACTGCCTCCAAAGCCGACTGCAATGTCCACGCCTCGGATCCGGGAAGAACTATTGCGAGCTGAAGCACCAACACAAACAGCAGATTCATTATAAATCCCAGCCAGATCACCAGTTTGGCTTTGCCAAACCCGTAAACCTCAACGATGCAGTCGTTGATGATATAACTCAACGGAAACACAGCCATTCCGGCCGTAATGGTTGCAAAACCGATGTCGACCGTTTTAATTTCTATCAGGTTAGCAGCTATCAGACAAACACAAAACAGTGTTGTCAGCAACAGAAAAGGCAGCGTGAACTGCACTTGCTTTAAAGGCGTAGTTGGATTGTCAATTTTCATTTTCTTGTTTTTTACGAGGTTGCAAGCACTCGGGTTAATAATCTCAATAGCGGGCCGGATCGATCTCCGGTGGAACGGCAGGCCCTGATTTGGTTGCTTCATACATTGCCAAAGTGTGGCGCAGTTCATGCTCGACCTGTGCACGCAGCGACGGCGGCTGCAATACCACCACATCAGGCCCGTAGGAGAGAATCTCCTGAACGAAATCGGGTGTTATCTTTATAGTGTAGTAAAATATGGAATAATTGTCGTCGAGCGTTTCGCTCTGTGAATGGTGGAGCGGAACGGAGCGGAAATACTTGGCACGCCGCGGTGCAACACGCAAAGCCACACGCGCCACCTGTCCTTCATCGAAAATCACACCAAAACTGTTGGCCGTATAGTCGGCAGCCGAGAAATTTTCGGGCAACTCAAACTGGACGGGCATCACAGCTGCTTCCGTAATGCGGTCAAGAGCGTAAGTTCTCAAACGGTTGTCTTTCACATTCCGCCCTGTGATGTACCAACGCTGACGGAATATTTTCATGAAGTACGGCTCCAAGATAATATCGGTTTTTGTCGACGACCGATCGAATGCCCGATAACTGATGCGCAACTGCCGCTGTTGCTTTAACGCATCGACAATCTGCGGCATAAACATCCTTGCAGAAGGCACATCTTCCAGAAAAATGCGGTCGGCAACGGCTGTTGCGTCGTTTAGCAGGTTTCCGATAGAAGCCGAATTCAACATCCACGACACCACCGACTGATAATGATCGTCCGTATCGGAGATTGAATACTCGAATGTCGACTGGTTGCACTGTATCGTGATTTTGAAAAGAGCCTCGATCTGGCGCAGATACGTATAGAACGTGCGCCGGGGAATGGGATTACCGTCGGTTAAAGGCGATTTAAGCCATAATTCATTGATTTGACTGCGTGTCAGAGCTCCATAGTGACGCAGGGTGTCGATAATCCAAATGTAACGGCTGAAAAGATCGCGTGCCATAGTTTACATTACTTCAGTGGGTTCTACCAAAGCCTCGCTTGAATCGGTCTGCGGTTCGCGACGGGCAATCAGCATCAGACCTCCGACTGTCAGAGCGGCATTTAGCAACAGCAACTCAAAACCCATCTGGTAGCCGTAGGCTCTTTCAAGCCATTCTTTTGTCAGCCAACAAATTGCCGGGGCAGCCACACAGACAAGCGGAACAAGGCGGTCGGCAACCGGTCGGTTGTTGAACATGCCGAAAGCAAACAGACCCAGAATAGGCCCGTAGGTGTACGAGGCCAACACATAGACCGTCGATATAGCATCGTCGTCGCTGACATGGAAAAACACAACAATAATGATAGCCATAACGGCCGCCATTGCCAGATGAACAAGCTTTCGGCGCTGCTCCAGTGTCCGTTCCTCCATTTTCTGCCAGCCGAGAATGTCGACTGTAAACGACGTTGTGAGCGAAACGAGTGCCGACGCAGCAGCCGAATATGACACAGCTATCAGCCCGATCACAAACAGTATGCCCACTGCCGTCGGAAGTGTCGGATGTGTGGCAACGAGCGAGAAAATCTCGTCGGGTTTCGAGGGTAACTCCAGGCCTGGAGTGTTTTCAATGTACAGCAACAGCATTGTTCCCAAAAGCAGGAACATGCCGATTATCAACAACTGCACCAGCGATGCGCTGATCATATTCTTCCGGCATCTGGCTATATCGGAACAGGCCAGATTGCGTTGCATCATATCCTGATCGAGCCCAGTCATTGCCACAACCATGAATATGCCTGCAACGAATTGTTTCCAGAAATATGTGCCTTCGGTTGGATTGTCGAAAAAGAACATGCGCGACGACGAATGTGTTGTCACAGCCTTGTATGGGTCGATGCCCGAAGCGGAAAGACTGTCGGCAATAAACCATATGCACAGCCCGACCGACGCTACAAGACATACACTCTTGACAACATCGGTCCATATAATCGACTTCAGACCTCCGCGGAACGTGCACACCCAGATTAGCCCAACCGTTACAAGGACATTAAGCGCAAAAGGAATGCCAAGAGGCTCAAAAACAAGAGCCTGCAGAACCACACAAACAACAAAAAACCGCACAGCTGCACCGAGCATCTTCGATACAAAGAAAAACCAGGCACCGGTGCTGTAGGTACCCCTGCCGAACCGTTGTCCCAGATAACCGTAGATTGAAATCAGGTTACGCCGATAGAAAAGCGGTACAAGCACATAGGCAATAAGCAGATAGCCGACCACGAAGCCGAGCGCCATCTGCATGTAGGAAGCCCCTTTGTCGGCCACCATTCCGGGAACAGAAATAAACGTAACGCCGGAAATCGGGGCACTTATAGTTGCAAGCGCGACCACAATCCACGGCACCTTACGGCCTGCCGTGAAAAAAGCCGCATTGTCGGAACGTCGCCCCGAAAGGTAACTCACCCCGAAAAACATGGTAAAATAGGCTGCTATAGCCAGTATGACTACTAACGGTGTTATCATGATTCAGGATATAAGAGGTATTTTTTTCGTAATGCACGGTAATTGTCCAGATCTATTTGCCATGAGCATTTAATCTCTTCGATTGGTCGGCCCTCGACTATCATACGGCGTATTTCGCGGTTACCAATGAGCTTGTCGAAAAAAGATGTAAAAAATTTCTCACGTCCTGAGGTGAGCGATCTGTAAGCATCGATCACATACTCCAGATTTACCCCTCCGGCAATTGCGAGCGAGTCGGGTGTGCCGCGCAAATCAACTCCCTGGCAGAGCCGTCCGAGCTGCGGTGGATTCTTTGCACCCGGAACAGATCGCGGTGTGAACGAAAAACCACGTTTTTTCATCGAAGGGTGGCCATAGGCCTTGAACGGGAAGTCGGTGCCTCGTCCAAGCGATGCAGTCGTACCCTCGAAATAACAAAGCGAGGGATATAGATAAATCGACGTCATGTCTGGCAGATTTGGCGAAGGAGCAACAGGGAGCCTGTAGAGCGTTGAATGGGTGTAACCTTCGCAACCGACAACTTCGAGGTCGCATCGCAACGAGTCGGCAAGCCACCCCTCGCCGTTGGCCATCCGGGCAATCTCACCCATTGTGAGCCCATGAAGTACAGGCACAGGAATGCGTCCTACACCTGAGCGCAGCGACATGTCGAGCACCGGACCGTCGACAACCATTCCGAGCGGATTAGGTCGGTCGAAGACAACCACCCGGACACCGTTGCGCGCGGCTGCTTCCATAACCTGTATCATTGTTATATGATATGTATAGAATCGCGTGCCTACATCCTGCATGTCGACAACAACTACATCTAATCCTTTCATAAATTCGGGCGTCAACGGACTCGGACGCCCCGGCGAATAAAGCGATACAAGCGGTATACCGGTTGCGGCATCCTTGCCGCCCTTCACACTCTCGCCGGCATCGGCGGTGCCGCGAAAACCATGTTCCGGCGACAGGATTGCTCTGACATCTATGCCATTGGCAAGCAGAGCATCGAGTGTGTGCGTCACCGAATCGACCATACCTGTATGGTTCGACAGCAAAGCCACACGCTTTCCCTTCAGCATAGGAGTGTAGACATCGGCACGAGCCGCCCCTACCCTAAGTTCGGCAACAGCCGGCATTACGACCGCTAAAGCCAGGAGTATTGCAATTATATTCTTTATTCTCATATTATAGTAATTGTGGTTGTTTGCTTGCCCCGCGCCGAAGCATCGAATGTCCGATGCGACAGTAGAGGCATTTGCGTGTTTCGCAATATGCACGGTAGAGCTGAATCAATGCCTGCGATGTGAATGCATCGCTACACTTAATTCCAGAATCAGTGAACCGGCGCACAAGCATATTATTTTCGGGTTTGAGTTGCTGCAACAGTTCGGCAGCAGCCTCAACCGCATCGTTGTTGCGTGTTGCGGTGCCCCAGGCATGTAACAGCGGAGCAACTGTGTTTATTATCACAATCTCCGTCGCCTGACGCGACATGGCCGGATGAGCAGTCGGATCGGCTTCCGCTATCCTGCCGGCAATAGGAGCCGCAAATGTATAATGGCTATACCAATATGACGACAACTGAGCCTGAAACAACTCGGAAGCCTGTTCCGGCGAACGGACAGCCGACAACCTCGACATAAGCGAGAACCCGCTGTGGAGCAGAGCCGCCAGCAGAGCCACGCGCCTGTGAGGAAAGTTACCCGGACGTGTTCGGGCCATTTTCCAGCCGGCCGATTGCAAAGGCTGCAACCTGAATTTGTTGGCCATGTGTGCATACTCGCTCACAAGCATTCTCACGTATGGATCCGTATCGGCTCCGACCGGAGGCAACAAGCCGGCCTGGCCGAACAGCATGGCCTCCACCGACAGCAGCGAATCGGCATGTTTCCGCACCACACTCAGCGGCAGCGAAACTGCCAGCCGCTCAAACGGATCGGAATTGATGCCGAACCCTAAAGCACGCGCAGTAGCAATGTAAGCCACTGTTTCCCAATCGCCATTGTAGCGTTTGAGCAAATCAAGTATACGATCCGATTTAGCATAGAGCCGCTCATAGCCCAATGAGTCGAGCCACGACCTGACGGCCAACGCCGACATCTGTGCAGCATGGCTCAGACATGGCATACTACCGGCAGCCTCAGCCGTCAGCCGCGCATAGCTTTCACGAAACTCAGGCGAACATGGCATCACAAACTGCGGAATTTCGCTCCCGTCGCGTCGGGGAATACGTGCATCGTCAACCCCTACAACATGCAGAATCACCGAATCGTAGGCTCGATCGTTGTGATGATTGTGACGGAACCAGTCGCTCGCTTTCACATGCACCTCAACATTACCGACCCACATCTGGCCGCCAATCTGCAATTTCGCATTAAAAAAGTCAGGCCCGGCATCCGTATTCGCCGAACCCGTATCAACAACGGAAAGCCGCTGCCCGTCGGCGGTAGTCATTCCGGGACGGACAAACAGACGGTGATGCCAAATATAGTGCATTATTCTTTCCATTGCATAGATAAATTACAAATGTACCCATTAATCTCGAATAAGGCACCATAGCACCTGTTAAAATTAAATAAGGTGGGCAACCAGCTTGTGTTTTATTTTTCAACTGGCTTTTTCTTTCAACCGCTGCTCTATTTCTCAATATGTTGGTTGTTATCGGTCGAGCTCGACCGATAACGGAGCGGTAAAGTGTAATCAGCACTTTCTATACATCTGGCAAGGCTGTTTAGCATAAGAGCATGCTCCCGTTTCAAAGGTATATAGCGTGTTGAATATTCATGCGGTGAAAGTTTTAGCAACCTTCCCTGCGAACATAATTCGAATTCAATACCCGTAGGTTTATACTTTGTTGAAAAACCTTCATTACAAAGATGAATTATGCGTCCACCGCCCTCAATCGCCCTGTCTCTAACAAATTTTTCATCCTTGCTTATAAATGCCGAAATCAAAACTCCGCCGCTGCGCGAGAACCTTATAAGAGATTCAAACTGTTCTTTCTTTTTCTCTGCAGATAAACTCCGGTGAATAATAACCGCTTTTTTATCGAAATCTCTTAATAAAAACACATTTCCAACGGCCGTACACTGATAATCGCCAATTTGAATATTACAAACTTTTTTTAACAAATCCGGAAATCTTCGCTTAATCATCAGTCGGCGCGGATTGTCTTGAATATATCTCTGTAATGTCTGTAACTGCGCTGTATCCCGCACAATCCGGTCGTGAAATCCTGGTTGAAACACTGTCAATTCAGCATCATTGAATCTTTCGCGTATACGCCTAGTACAAACTGATTTTATTGCTTGCACTACATCACCGATCGTCTTAGACATTCGTTGTCTTACTCTCAGCAACACATGGAAATGGTCGGGCATAATAACAAACGATACGACCTCGACAGCAGGATTATGGATTGGTGTCGTCTGAATCTCATTTGCGACAATCTTTCCTGCATCCGACAATTCTATGCAAGAATCAACAAGAAAGCCAAAATCGGGAGCTCCTTCACACGCGCCTACGGTTATCATGTATGTGCTGGGACTTCTGTAGTCATGCCATGTAGCACGCCGGTGTTCATCCGGCACTATAGCTTTCCAATATGCAGGCTTGTTCACCGACATTTTCAGATAAGGTGGGCAACAAGCTGCCAGAGGGCTATGCCGGCGCTGACAGATACATTGAGCGAATGTTTGGTGCCGAACTGCGGTATCTCAAGACACACATCAGCACAATCGACAACTCTTTGATCGACTCCGTTCACCTCATGTCCGACAACAATGGCATAGCGCTCGCCAGGCCGGGGTAAGAAATCGTTCAGCATCACACTGTCCTGCACCTGCTCAAGAACACACACCGTGTAGCCGGCCTGTTTCAGTGCCTCTACGACATCGACCGTCGATTCGGCATGACACCAGTCGACCGACTCTTCAGCTCCAAGCGCTGTCTTGTGAATCTCCGGCGAAGGAGGAGTCCCTGTCACCCCACACAACACAACCTTTTCCAATCCGAAGGCATCAGCCGTGCGCAGCATTGCGCCAACATTGGAAAGTGAACGCACATTGTCCAGCACCAGTACAACGGGCTGTTTGTCGGCCTTACGGAATTCTTCGGCCGACATCCGCTGCAAATCCCATATCGTTTTCTTCTTCATACTAATTGCTGAATAAAATAAAAAATTTAGTGCGCATTAAAACTGTCCCCATGTAGAGCGATCGAGATTGCGGTAGGAGATTGCCTCTTTTACGTGGTGAGGGAGAATGTCGGGGCATGCTTCGAGGTCGGCTATCGTGCGCGCAACCTTAAGGATGCGGTCGTAGGCGCGTGCACTCATGCTGAATCGGCTCATCGCATTGCTCAGGGCTGCTGTTCCAGCCTGATCGAGGCGGCAGTATTTCTCTTGCAGACGGGGTGTCATCTGTGCGTTGCAGTGAATGCCTTTCTCGGCGGCAAAGCGTTCGGTCTGGATCTGCCGCGCGGCGATAACACGCCGGCGTATGGCTTCGCTCGGTTCACCGGCCTGCAACGACGACAACTCTTCGAACGGAACAGGCATTATCTCCACCTGCAGATCGATGCGGTCCATCAGTGGGCCGGAAATACGTCCTAAGTACTTTTGCACTGCGCCTGGGGCACAGGTGCACATTTTGGTCGGGTGATTGTAGTAGCCGCACGGACACGGATTCATCGAGGCAACCAACATGAAACCTGCCGGATAGTCAATTGAATATCTTGCACGGGCAATGCTTATGGTGCGGTCTTCAAGCGGCTGTCGCATGACTTCGAGAACATTTCGTGAGAATTCCGGAAATTCGTCGAGAAACAGCACTCCATTGTGAGCCAATGATATCTCGCCGGGCATAGGGTTGGTGCCTCCACCGACAAGAGCCACAGGCGATATCGTATGGTGAGGCGAACGGAATGGCCGGGTAGCCATAAGCGTCTGTCCGCGTTTGAGCTTTCCGGCAACGGAGTGGATTTTTGTTGTTTCGAGAGCTTCATGCAAAGTCAGAGGCGGCAAAATCGACGGCAAGCGTTTGGCCATCATCGATTTCCCCGACCCAGGCGCTCCGACGAGCAATATGTTGTGACCACCGGCACAGGCAACTTCGAAAGCGCGTTTGACATTCTCCTGTCCCTTGACGTCAGAAAAATCGAAATCGCATTCGAAACATGCGCGGCTGAAACGGTCGCGTGTGTCGACAACTGTTGGCTCAATACATTCAGTGCCGCTTAGGAATCCTACTACCTGAGCTAAAGTGTCGGCTCCGTAAACCTCCAAACGGTCAACGATAGCGGCTTCCGTGGCGTTGGCGCGCGGCACGATCATCCCTTTAAAACCAAGTTCGCGAGCTTTTATTGCCATCGGCAGGGCGCCGCGAATCGGGAGCAGACTGCCGTCGAGCGACAACTCTCCCATGATCATATAGCCGTTGAGCGATGCTGCTGAAAAACTCTCCGAAGCCGCCAGAATGCCAAGTGCGATAGGCAAATCGTAGGCGGCGCCTTCCTTGCGCACATCGGCCGGCGACATGTTCACCACCACAGCACGCCGCGGATAGTCGTAGCCCGACTGGCGGATAGCTGTCAGCGTGCGCTGGTAGCTTTCTTTCACTGCCGTATCGGGCAAGCCCACAAGGCTGAATCCGACACCGGTTTCAACCGACACCTCAATTGTGACGACAATTGCATCGATTCCCTGAACTGCGGCTCCGTAGGTTTTAACGAGCATTATTATCTGTTTTTTATATGGTTTGTTGCCTTGTTCACAGCATCCGTTCCCGAAGGGCCTCGGTAGATTAACCTTCCGATTGAATCGGACACTACATAATATGGTGTGTAGGGCAGCTGAATAGCCTCGAACGGAGCGTAGGCTGCGGCTGCAGGCACCCACACCTGAGTCCAATTAGCAGAATCGGCTGCAATCACATTGCGCCAAGCCACTGAGTCGGCCTCGGTCGACACTTCAACTATGTGCAGTCGGCGCCCATTAATGCTGTCGCGCAACTGTTTAAGCATCGGTGCAATAGTGTCGCGACGATCGGCGCGGCTGCCGGTGAAAGCCAACAGAGTGCATGAATAGCGTGTTGGATAATATCGCTCAATGCTATCGCCTGCCGACAACAGGGTGAAAGACTTCACTTCTGCATTGACAGCAGCCGAATTGACGGCACTCAGCAACAGGCGATAGCCATCGACCATTGATTCGGGTCTGGCCTCAGGCTTTATGACGCTCATTAGCGAATCAGCTTCGAGCGGGCTTATGCGCGAGTTAAATGCTGTCAGCAACAGCACCGACGACACGATGCTTGAGGGGTGTTGGCTCACATAGCGAGCCACAACCCGGTTGGCCGTCAGCGGCCGGTTGAGCGAGTCGGCATTCTCCTGCAAAAATTGCAGCCACTCTTCCGAGGGGCTGTTGCCCGAAATTTCATTCTTATCGGGTTCCGACAGATTGAGTTTACATTTAAGTGTCTGGCCATTACGCACCAACATCGATGCAATTACATTCAAGTCGGAAGTGGAGAGTTCTGCTATCGTGTAGTTTTTCGATGTTCCTGTGAGCGAGAATTTACCGTCGATTGCCACTATGGTGTTTTGTTGCAACGAACCGCCGTCGCCCACGTATGTAAGTGTTACGGGGCGCGTGCCAAGACCATCGACAACACCTTCAATGCGAAATTGGGTGTCATCGCCACAGGCCGTCACTATCAAGGCTAACAGCAACAAAAGACAAAGATTCAAACTCCGTGACATATCAATACATTTTATCTGGCATCTGAAGTGGCATTGCCGCAGCCAGACGCTGTGCGGCCAGGTTCCGGTGAGCCTCGTCGGCATAATTGGCAAAAGGATGAATGGCTATACCACCACGAGGGGTGAACAGTCCGACCACCTCCAGATAGCGCGGCTGCATAAGGGCTACCAAATCTTTCATGATAATATTAACACAATCCTCATGGAAATCGCCATGGTTACGGAAACTGAACAGATACAGTTTCAGACTCTTGCTCTCAACCATTAGATTGCCAGGAATATAGTTGATGATTATCTTGGCATAATCCGGCTGGCCGGTTTTAGGACACAACGAGGTGAACTCCGGACAGAGCAACGTCACCATATAGTCGGCTTCGGAATGCTTATTAGGGAAAGTTTCGAGCAGCCCCGGATTGTAATCGTAGGTATAATCGGTTTTTTGGCTGCCGAGATGCTGCAGACTGGTTAGTTCGCTATCAGTACGTGACATAAAGGTTATTTGAAATTGATTTCCTTGACACGCAGACGTTCGCCTGCATCGTTGGCAACACTACGATAATAACGGTCGGAATATCCGCCGAATTTCGGCGACGCACAGTGTCCTTCGGGTGTACGGCTGAATTTGCCAGGCTCGGTTTCGCGTTTGATGTTGCCGTCGAGGTACTTCACAAACAGGTAGTCGCCAAGTTTCTTGAACTCCTTTGTCGAATGGTCGGCCCAGTACGACGAATGATCCTGCAAAAGCTTGCGACGTTCCGGAGCATTTAGTTTCAAAGCCTGAGCCTCGACATCGGCTGTGGCTACAGCCATTGAATCCTCAAGCGCGTTCTGCACACGCCGGATGTCGGGAATCATCTGCGAATAGCGGTTATAAGCCTGATTGGCTACATAGTTGTGAACCCAGAAAGCTGCATCCCACGACAAATTCAGCATGTCGCCGTTGCCCGGCGCATAGCAATAGGGCACCTCGGTTACACAGCAGTAAATCGGCACATAAACACATGTATTAGTGTCGTCAACTCCAAACCAGAGCACTCCTTTCATTTCCTGAGGAACCTGATCGCGCAACTGGGCAACAAATGTGAAAGCTGTCTGTTGTGTGGCAATTGCACGCTCGTTTGTGTACTCCACCGAATCAACTTTGAATGTCATTGGACGCCAACGATAGGGCACATTGAACGGTCCGGCACCGATGTCTTGTGTCATGTCGAAGGGGGTATTTTCGAAATGATCGCGCATATCCCACTGCATATCCCTGACAGTCAATGGTTTTTCAGGTTTCACCCAAAGTGGCATCGGCTCTCCTTTCGCATCGTTGATCCAGGGAAGCCATTTGTCCATGCCCTTGGTGTGATGATTAAAGAAACTCCATACACGGGCGTCGCAACCACGCAGCGCACTGAAATCTGTAACAGCATAAGCTTTTGAAAAATCGAACTCAGAATCGGGTCCGTCGAAATAGCCCTGTTCTCGCGCAAACGAAATCACATCGGGCGAATAAAGTGTTTCCGGGTCGTTCAGAGGGAATGTATGTATGCGCGAATGATTGGCATGACCCGAAATCATACCGTCGGGAACACGGCGCGCCACCCAAACGGCACCTTTGCTTTTGCCTCCCTTGCCAATCATCTCCATTATCCACGCTTCTTTTCCGTCGGCAATAGAGAATGACTCGCCCTCCGAAGCATAGCCGTAGTCATTTACAAGCTGAGTCATAATGGCAATAGCCTCGCGTGCTGTCTTGGCCCGTTCAAGAGTTATGTAGATCAACGAACCGTAGTCGATCACACCTGTCGAATCGTAGAGTTCTTCGCGGCCGCCCCATGTGCTCTCACTGATTGCGAGTCCATGCTCATTCATATTGCCTACTGTTGCGTAGGTATGAGCCGGTTGCGGAATTTCACCGAGATATTTACCTGAATCCCAGTCGTAAACTTTACGCATTTCGCCGGGAGCGTGATCAGCAGCGGGTGTGGAATATAATTCACCGTAAAGAGAGTGAGAATCGGCTGCGTAAGTAATCAGAGCGCTTCCGTCGGCAGTTGCCCCGGGAGTGGCAATCAAACTTGTGCATGCCAGAGCCGGCACCATGGCCGACGCAGCCCAAAAGGCTGCCGTTGCAAGAAATTTATGGTTCATAGCAGTAATATATTCTTTGTATTCACACAAAGATACGTATTTTACTGATATGATGCAACCCGGGTGTCAACGAAGCATTTCTTCAAGCTCCACAGGCGAATTATGGTCGTTCAGATACAGTCGCGGAATCGGTTCCCGATAGGCCGGACTGAGCAACGACTGCGTGGTGTCTAACTGCATCGCCTCAATGCCAGCCATCTGGAGCAACGTGTGGAACACTGATCGCGACGATGAAACCGCCGCAACCGAATTGGCGCGCGCGGCCGAATGCATAGCCGGGTTCATCTCGATAAAAGGCTCTGACATCCACATAATAAGAGGCACGCTCACCTGATGCACCGATGGCATCGGCGACGAATGCAGGAACCGCTTAGACTCATCGTCGTAAATGTCCTCGCCATGGTCGCTCACATACAGCAATCCGGCTACATTTCCTTCAGCATCAAGCCGATTTATGAGTGAGTCGAGAAGCGAAGCTGTATAATAGATCGTATTGTCGTATGCGGCCACGAGTCGATCCCTGTATTTTGGAGAAGCCTCCAATTCTCCCCCCACCGGAAAAACAGCCTCTTCGGACGGATACCGGTCGTTGTAGCGGAAATGAGAGCCATAGGTGTGGAGAATAATCAGTTTTTTCTTTGACGGATTGTTTTTTATTTCATTGTCGACCAGCGCCAGAAGCTCCTTGTCTTTAGGCGTTTTGCGTGATCCCGGTTTAAAATTGTCCGACAAAAACACACACGTATCGGCCTGTTGTGCAAAAAAGTCGATGAAAGAACCTGTGCGCTGTTGTGTCGAGAAGTATGCCGTGCGGAAACCGGCATCGCCAAATGCACTGGCTATGCTTTTCACACGAAACACAGAATCGCCGAATGTACGGGCATCAAGGTGACTAAGCAGCATCGGCACACTCTTGTAGGTTGTGTTGCTTTCACTCTTTGTGTCGCTGAAACCGATCAATCCGAGTCGTCCGATAAGCATCGGGGTTGTAGGACGCTCATAGCCGAAGAGCTGGAAATGGTCGGCACGAGCGGTTTCACCGACCACAAGAATGTATGTTTCGGGCAGCGAATCGTTGCGCGCGGCTGTTGCGTTGTAACTGAATGATTCCGATGTCTTATGATAATCCCTGGTCTGTTTTATGCGCTCAACCGCAAGAACCGCATTATAGGCCACATTGACCGGATACATGTCGTTATGTATTTTCACACGCGGTTGTGTGATAAGCACAACCTTCATTACAATTATGCCGACTATTCCTATCCAATAGGCGGTTCGGCGCACCGAACGGACAAATGCTTCGGGCAACAACCACTTTTTGCGCCAGCCAACCACGGCAAACACAAACGGAGGAATGTAGACAAGCAACACTACAATTATGGCAATCAAAAGTCCTTCAATCAATTCACTGGCCTCGGAGGCATTGCCTATCACCAGATTAAGCCACATGTCGACTGCTATCACCGACCGCCCGAACAGATAGAGCAAAACCATCTGGAACGCACTTAGCAACAACAGCACACCCACAATCCACACATTCTTGCCAATATTGCGCGTCATTGTGGTAAGAAGCAAGTAGACAGAGGCCGGTACAAGCATGAATGCCAACGCCCCGGCCACAATTGCCCATGGCTGTGCCGGTAAACGCTCGGTGAACATCAGAAAAAGGTTTGGGAGCAGCAAAAGAAGAAGCACCCATGCCCATAGTCCAACGGCTCTTGCCGAGGTTCCTGTTAATGATTTTATTAGCTCTAAAAACTTCATTCTATGAATTTATCATAACATCTACTCAAAAGCGAGCACACCTGCACCTGCGTACGAAATCAGAAGCACACCCAACAAAATCCATGCTATAGCCTGCCGTTGTGCAAAACTGCGATAGGCCAGATACAGCGACAATAGCGCATAGATCGGAAAGCACATGACGAGTGTGCTGTTTTCGCTGTTTTCCGGCATCGAACTCATTACCCATGGCCACCCTACTATAGGCAACGCCATTACAAGCAACACGACTATAAACCACCAGGGAACATTGCTTTTGGGTTGGCTCATGACTTTTTCCGTTTTTTATTTTCTTCCTGCCAACGGCGGTAATCGGCTGCTGTACGGCGCATACCTTCTTCCAGATCAACCTGAGGGTTAAACCCAAAACCGTTGCGGGCATGATCGATGTTTACACTCCAGTTGCGCTGAGCCATTATCCGGAATTTATCTGTATTCAGTGTAGCTGGTTTCATGCGCAACAATCCCCATTTTTCCGAAAGAAAACAAACTACTTTTGCTACCGCCAGAGGCAATCTCACCGGAACAACAAATTTTCGTCCAAGTGCACGCGACATAATCCGCGTCACCTGCCGGGGTGTGTAAGCTCTGTCTTCGCTCAGCAGATATTTCTGATTCGGAGCCGAGTTGGCAAGCGCATCGAAAATAGCTCTGGCAAGATCTTCAACATAGATAAACGTCAGCATCTGGCGGCGAAAACCTATTCCGAAATCAACATGGCGGTCGATGCACTGAAGCATCATGCGGTAGTCCTGATCGTGAGGGCCGTAAACGCCTGTCGGACGCAGTATAATCCAGTTCAAACCAGGCGTTGCCTCAAGAATGGTTTCGGCCTTGACTTTCGACACTCCATATCGGGTATTTGGAAACGGGAGCATCGAATCGTGGTAAGGCTCGTAAGTCTTTTCATCGGCCGGTCCCAACGCACTGAGCGAACTCATATACACAAACCGATCCGGCAAAAGCTCTGACTTTTGCAGGGCATTGACGAAATTGCGCAGATAATCGCAGTTTATTGTATTGAAATCAAGATAGTTGTTAACCTTTGTCGCACCAAGGTTGTAGACTATCCAATCCCATCGCACGCCACATGAAGCCAATTGCTCAGCCATCGCCTGAGGCGACTCATAGTCGAGCACCACAAACTGTAGCCGCGGGTCGGTGAGAAAGCGTCGCGATGTCGACTGGCGCAATGCACACCATGTGTTAAAGCCGCGCCGGAGCGACTCATTGGCTATGAATCCGCCAATGAACCCTCCGGCACCAACTATCAATACGTTTTTAGGTTCTGCCATAGGCAATTACAGGTTTGAGAATCGGTAAGTTGTCTGGGTGAAATAGCGTTCGCCCGGATCAAGTCTTACAGAAGGCCACTGGGGCTTGTTGGGTGAATCGGGATAGTGCTGTGTTTCAAGACAAACGGCACTGCGCTGTGGATAAGCAACTCCCTTTTTGCCAACAACAGAGCCATTAAGGAAATTACCTATATAGAGCTGGATACCGGGTTGATCGGTCAGCACTTCCATTTTTATTCCTGAGGTCGGATCGGCCAATATTGCAGCCGGAGCGTCGGTGTGAACGGGTGCATTGAGCACAAAGTTGTGATCGTAGCCGTGGCCATTGGCCAGCTGTTCGTCGGGCATCATCAGGTCGGCACCGATAGCCTTTGTGTTGCGGAAGTCGAAAGGAGTGTTTTCAACCGGGGCTATCTCGCCGGTTGTCATAAATGTTGAATCGACTGGGGTGTAGCCATCGGCATCGATCCAGAGGGTTTCTGCAAGAACGTCATTGCTCATGTCGCCCGACAGATTGAAATATGAGTGATTTGTCAGATTGAGAATAGTGGGCTTGTCGGTTGTTGCTTCATAAGCTATATTCAGCGAACGGTCAGCACCGAGGGTGTATGTCACTGTTACATCGACATTACCGGGATAGCCGGCATCACCGTCGGGCGATTGCAGCTTGAGCACAAGCACTGAGTCGGAAGGTTGTTCGGCTTCCCAAACCTGATTGTGGAATCCGGCCGGACCTCCGTGCAGACTATGTCCGTAATTATTTATTGGCAACTGATACTGAACAGAATCAATTGTAATCTGACCGTGATTTATTCGGTTACCATATCGGCCAATGATAGCGCCGAAATTACCGTCGATATTGACATAGTCGGCAATTGAGTCGTGGCCCAGCACAACGTCGGTGAGGACATTGTTTTTGTCGGGAACCATAAGCGAAACCACACGTCCTCCGAAGTTGGTGATACAAGCCTCAAGACCTTCGGCATTTGTGAGCGTATAGAGTGCCACCGGTTTGCCGCCGATAGTGTCAGTGAAGTTCTGCGGGTCAAGTCCCGATTTTGTAAGTTTCGGTGCATTGTCCGAGCAAGATGCGCCGGCTATAAGCATCAGAGCCGACGTCACAAAGGCAGTTGTTTTAAATTTCATGTTCACGATATTAATTTTGAATTTCGGTTATATTGGTTGTATTATTGTCGTCTTTTTTATTTTCGTCCGTGCCAGCAGTTTCGGCACCCGATTTCTTCAGAAATTTTTCGTCCCACTTTATTAGTGTGAAAATAAACTCCAGACCGCCGCCTTCGCGATTCTGGACATACATCGTACCTCCGAGCGCTGTTACAGTGTTCTTGACAATAGGCAATCCCAGACCTGTGCCGCCTGCTTTACGCGACCGCCCCTTGTCAACACGATAGAAACGCTCGAAAAGATGAGGCAGATGTTCCTCGTCCAAACCGGTTCCGTTGTCATAAAACGAAAATTTCAGCATTTCGCCCTCTTCGCCCAGATACTTCACTCCGCATTCTGTTCCGTGGGAGTGCAGATCGGCATTACGCAACAGATTGATGAACATTCCGTAGAGCAGATTATAGTTGCCGACAACGTTGCAATCAACCGGCAGATCGTAACAGAATCGAATATCGTTTTTAACGAAATGAGCCGTTTCTATCTCCGAACTGATTGTCATCATCAGGTCATTGAGCGGTACCATTTCGCGGATAATGTCGCTTGCCCCGTTCTCCAGACGGGTAATTGCCGAAAGGTCGTTGAGCAGTGAACACAGACGATCCATGTGCGACTGCGCCTTGTCGAGGAAATTCTGGCGGAGCTCGGTCGGCATGTCGGGATTCTGCGAAATTGTGTCAAGATAGCCTTTAATCACACCGACAGGTGTCTTCAGCTCGTGACTGATGTTGTTCGACATCTGGCGGTTGTTCTTGATTTTGTCTTCGGTGGCCTTGATTGCTATTGCATGTTCCTTTTCCGAACGCTCGATTGCCTGAGCTTTTTCATTAAACAGTCGCAGAATCTGCTGCGATATTTCACCAAGCTCATCGTTAGGGAAGTCATATTGTTTTCCAACCTGATTTCCTTCGGCCGCGTCGCGTGCAAACTTGTGCAGCAACTTCACATTCTGGCTCAGATAGCGCGTGGTGACCCACGAAAACAAGGTTGCCATCAGCGCAAAGGTAACGATAATAATCCACAGGCTGGAATCAACCTTTACAGAGCGATAAAGTGTATCCGTAAAAGGCATGGCTGTGTGCACAAAGCGCTTTCCGTCGGCACTTTGGAAAACTCCATAGAAATAATATGGAGCCTCAGAGGTGCTGTTTCCCGAACGTCGTTTAGCCATACCTTTTCCTTTCTCCATGGCTTCGGCAAGTTCCGAGGGTATCTTGTCGTCGCTTGTGTAGCGCGATATAGGCTGTCCCATACAGTAGAGCAGCGTACCCTTATCGTCGTAGATAGAAATTCTTATTCCGTTCAGCTCCGAATTTTCGTAGTATTTAGAAATAAATCTCATGAACGGCAACATATCGACTCCCTCTTCGTAGGCGTCGATGATTCGCGAGTTCACCAGACTGAGGTCGTCGCTGAGTCGATCCTCACGATACTGTGCCTCGCGCTGATACTGGACTACTGCCATTACAATTATAATGGCCCACAGCAATCCGATTAGCGGGAAAAATATTCGCCACTGATAACTAATTGACCTCTTTAAAGCCATAACCAAATCCTAAACGAGTGACGATGTTGTTTCCGTAAGGGTCTATTTTCTTGCGCAGACGTGTGATATTGGTATCGATTGTACGGTTCGAAACCACTACATCGTCGGGCCACACCTCACGAATAATTTCTTCACGCGAATAGATTCTGTTGCGGTGGGTGAGGAAAAACAGGAGTATTTCGAATTCGGTCTTTGTCAGCGATAGCGGCTTGCCGTCCATATAGCAGACTTTCTCGTTACGATCGACGCGCATCGTCTTGAACACGATGTCCGGTTCTCGCAAACCACGCGAAACATTATAGGCAACCTGCTGGCTGACTGACGAACGACGCAACACAGCACGTACGCGGGCAAGCACCTCCTTGATCACAAAAGGCTTGGTGATGTAATCATCGCCACCCAGATTCAGCCCCATAACCGTGTCATCCTCGCCGGAAAGTGCCGAACAGAATATTACTGGAGTGTTTTCGGTGGCTCCGTTGGTCTTCAGTTTCTTTGCCAGATCAAATCCGCTCAAACGGTCCATCATAATGTCGAGAATGAATAGCGAATAGCTGGGCAAATCCATTGTAAGAGCCTCCTCGGCCGACAATGCATAGTCTACCTCATAGCCATCAAGCTCAAGGTTGTATTTAAGAATGTCACAAATCGACTCTTCGTCGTCTACTACTAATATCTTTATTCTCATATCCGGTAATTGGGTTATAAGCAGGTTATAATCGAATGAAAAATCGCCTGATATACGTCAGCGAAAGACCGACATCGTATGATTTTACACACACAATGCTACGCGATTCACGCAAATTTACTCAGAATTAATTGTATAACAGCGCTTACAGATGTTAACCAATGTTAAATCTACTTCCTTGGCAAACTTTTTTACTCGCCGGATGTTCTTATGGTATAATTACTATATTTGCACTGTGTTTTTCATGGTATTAGATTTAAGGTTAATAACAAAGGGCGAGTCGCGACGACTGGCCCTTTGTTATATTTTTTGAATCTGAAAAATTGACATATCAATTGTTTCAAATCTATTTCCATTCTGTGAGAAAGTTAAAACAGTTGCGTGTCAAACCGTTTCTTAACCAAATCAGTAGCGGAACGACGATCCGCCCAGAAATTCGCGGAGCAGCGATGTCGACGGTATCAATCGCTCAGGAACCGGACTGAAATAGCCAAGAAGCGTGAGCAAACGGTTCGCCACAGCATACTCCCCGACATTGTGGGGAACTCCCCGAAGAATATCCTCGGCAAGGGGGCGCATCACACCAAGTTCGAATATCAGCGACGAATTAAACATGGCATCAGCGTTTTCCTGGTAGGGAAATATCCATTTGTCTTCACCCCGCCGCACGCTGGGCCACCGCTTTATGGTGTCCACGGCCGACACTCCGCGATACTTGAAATCGCGTATTATTCGACGCAACAAGCGGTTGTCGGTTGTCGGAACCCAATTGTGATCGTCAATCGATATGGTGGTGAGTGCCGAAACATAGATGAGAAATTTCCGATCGTCGGCAATTGCTGCTGAAAGTTCAGGATTGAGCCCGTGAATGCCCTCGATCAGCACCACACCGCGCTCCGAAAGTTTTAGTCGGTTTCCTTTATAAACCCGCTGCCCAAGTTCGAAGTTGTAGGAGGGCAATTCAACTTCTTTTCCTTCCAGAAGAGCAGTGAGATCGCGGTTGAATGTATCCAGATCAAGTGCGTACAGCGACTCATAGTCGTAGTCGCCGTTTTCGTCGAGAGGGGTCTGGGTGCGGTTAACAAAATAATCGTCAAGCGAAATCATGCATGGCTCCAGCAGATTGGTTGTCAGCTGTATCGCAAGACGCTTAGTGAATGTGGTCTTACCAGACGACGACGGACCGGCGATAAACACTATTCGTGCTCCACCTTTTTCATAGCGCTCAAGAATAGTGTCCGAGATACGGCCTATTCGCTTGTCGTGCATCGCCTCGGCCACATTTATCAGCATCGGTGTGTCGTGCTTACTGACGGCTTCATTGAATGTCCCGGCATTATCAACTCCGACGACCCGGTTAAATGCCAGATAATCAGTAAAAGCCTGGTAGAGTTTCTCCTGAGCCCGGGGAGTCGACGGCATATCGAGCCGCTGCGAATCGGGTCCCATGAGCAACAGCCCATCTTTGTACGGTTCGAGATTAAACACCGGACACATTCCTGTGCGCGGTGCAAGACATCCGTAGAAACTGTCGGCCAGACCATCGAGCATATAATAGACCGTGTAAAGTTCACCCAATGTGTCAAGCAGCCGAACCTTATCGGTTAAGCCTTGCGAGGCAAACAGTTTCGACACATCGGCTGTGAGTCGTTCTTTGCGCACAATTGGAAGATCCCGGTCAACCAATTGTGTCATTGACTGCTTTAGTACTGCGATAGTGTCGGCATTCACTCCGGGAAACGACGCGCCTGTCAGACGACAATAATACCCCTGGGCTATAGAATGCTCTACCACCAACCGTGTGCCTGGATAACAACTTTCAAGAGCACGATAGAGAATCATCACCAGCGTGCGCACATAGGTCTTTCGTCCGTCGTCGGTCAGAGCCGACATGAATTCAACCTGCTTGGGCGCAAACAGCGGATACTGAAGATCCTCTGTCTTGTTATTAACTCGCGCGCAAAGCGGACGCTCGGGAATCTCGTCGCGTAACCGCTCGTAAATGTCGAGCACGGTTTCACCGCCTGCGAAATCTACATATCGCCCGACGTTTTTAACAAACACCTTCAGTTGCGCACTCATTATCGCTTACAATTATCCGAAAAATGAATCATATGTATTGCCGCTTCGGCCGCTTCAGCGCCCTTGTTTCCAAGCACTCCTCCTGCACGGTCGAGAGCATCCTGCAGTGTGTCGACCGTCAGCACACCGAACACAACCGGCACACGCCCTGCTGCGTTCAACTGTGTCATTCCTTGTGTAACACTCTGACAGACATAATCGAAATGTGGCGTACCGCCGCGTATCACACAACCAAGAAGAACCACTGCGTCGTAGGCCTCCGACAGTCGCGCAGCGGCGAAGGTCAGTTCAACAGCTCCCGGCACAGCGTAAACCGTATGAGCAACATTCTGCTGTTCAAGCACTCGAACCGCACCTTCGCAAAGAGCGTCGGTCACCTCAGCGTTCCATAATGTTTTTACAACGGCAACATGTTTGCCTCCACCGAGTTGCGGCAGTGCGGCCGTGGGCGCACTCTGGGTTAAAGCTGTCGACATAATTCTTTATATTAGTGATGCTACACCCGATGTCAGAGCCTGAAAAACATACTTGTCGGCCGTAGCAAGAGTTTTGTTATCTATATCGGATTTAATAAGGGTTTCTATTAGAGCGGCAAGCCCCTGGTCGAGAGATGCCGGTTGGGCGGCCGACGACGAGTGCAATCCCTGTAAGCCGAAAAGCTCAACAGCCGGCGCGGAGATACTCATCATGCGGTCGGTGTGAAAACGTACTCTCTCCAAAAAGGCTTCGCGCGGCGTGTCGTGACCAAACAATAGACTAAGATCGGAGGGGAACACAACCGCAAGATCGCATGTTTCCAGATTTTCGAGCACGGCAGGCATGTAATGTGTCTTGCGATGAGCAAGCCAAGGGGAGAATGCCGGCACATAAACGACAGTAGCACGACGATCGCGGGCATAGCGCAGGATATCGGTCACCTGCGGGCGTACACGCTGTTCGAGCACATACGTGCCACCGTAAACAACCACATCGCCTGCATCTATACGGGGCCATATCACCGACATCGGATCTTTTGGCCACGTGCCATAAGCTATTGTCTGAGCCGGATCATCGAACAACAGATGTGTCGCCGACTTGCCCTCGGTGAATAAATCGACTGAACGTGTGTCGACACCTGAGGCTTTCAGTTGTTCCAGCACAATTTGTCCGGCACGGTCGTGACCAGTTTCGCCCACCATAGTCACAGACAATCCGCGGCTGGCAGCCATGCAGGCCGCTCTAAGCAAAGTGCCTCCGGCCGACGCACCCGAAGGCTCCGTTCCGCCGAAAGCAATTTCAAGGAAACATTCGCCTATGACTACGGCCTTGCGTTCAGCCTGAGGGCCAACAGGCGAAATATGAGTTTGTTGATTCATTTCAAATAATCAGCGTGAACCGGTTTCTGCGCCGCGCGATACGGTGCCCAGATAGCCGCCATGGTGGCGCATAGCATACTGGTGGCGATCGAAACCGATAAGTTTCATCATGTTCACCACAAGGACATCGCCGATGACGGTCATCATTGTAGTAGACGTAGTAGGAGTCAGACCCAGCGGACAAACTTCCGGTGCCCCTCCGGTCGACAGAGTTGCATTGGCAAGACGTCCAAGCTCACTGTCGGGATTTCCTGTAATGACAATCAGAGGCAACTGCGGGTACAGATTGTGTGCCAGATGAACCAGCTCTATTATCTCGTTGGTCTTTCCTGAGTTGGAAATCAGTAACATAACGTCGTTGGGTTGTAGCACACCCAAATCGCCATGTTGAGCCTCGGAAGGATGCAGATTCACAGCCGGCGTGCCCGTCGACGAAAATGTTGTGGCGATATTCATGGCTATCTGGCCGGCTTTTCCCATTCCGGAAGTAACGAGCTTGCCGCCAAGCTGATGCACATGGTGGTGGATCAGCTCGACAGCCCGGTCGTATGCATCAGTGACAGGAATACCGAGAATAGCCTGACTCTCTTGCCGGAGTATCTGCTCCATTGTTTCTTGAACAGAAGTCATGGCATTTATCGGTTTTAGAATTCTGCGTTATTAGGTGTGCGGGGGAAGGGGATTACGTCGCGGATGTTGGTCATGCCGGTCACAAACAGCACAAGGCGTTCAAAACCCAGACCGAAACCAGCGTGAGGCACGGTGCCGAAACGACGTGTGTCAAGATACCACCACATGTCCTTCATCGGAATGTCGAGTTCCTCGATGCGCTGAAGAAGCTTGTCATAACTCTCCTCTCGCTCCGAACCGCCAATGATTTCACCGATCGAGGGGAAAAGCACATCCATGGCGCGCACTGTACGGCCATCATCGTTCTGCTTCATGTAGAAAGCCTTTATCTCTTTCGGATAGCCGGTCAGGATTACGGGACATTTGAAATGTTTTTCAACCAGATAGCGTTCATGTTCGCTCTGGAGGTCGACACCCCATTTCACGGGGAATTCGAATTTCGCGCCGGATTTTTCCAGAATTTCAATACCTTCAGTGTAGGTCAGGCGAACGAATTTCTGTTCGAGCACATGCTCCAGACGGCCGAGCAGCTCCTTGTCGTAGTGTTCAGCCAGGAACTCTATGTCGTCGCGACAGTTGTCGAGAGCGTAACGGATGCAGTATTTTAGGAAATCCTCTGCCAGATCCATATTGTCGTCAATGTCGTAGAACGCCATTTCTGGTTCAATCATCCAGAATTCCGACAGGTGGCGGGGCGTATTCGAATTTTCAGCGCGGAAAGTCGGTCCGAAAGTGTAAATCGCACCCAGAGCGGTGGCGCCGAGTTCGCCTTCGAGCTGTCCCGAAACAGTCAGTGCAGTCGGCTTGCCGAAGAAGTCCTGTGAATAGTCGACCGCACCGGCTTCATCTTTGGGCAGGTTCGAAAGGGGAAGTGTCGTAACCTGAAACATTGCGCCCGCACCTTCGCAGTCGCTGGCTGTGATCAACGGGGTGTTCAGATAGTAGAAGCCACGTTCCTGGAAAAAGCGATGAATTGCAAATGCAAGTGCGCTGCGCACACGAAGCACAGCTCCAAAGGTATTTGTTCGCGGACGCAAGTGCGCTTTCTCACGAAGGAATTCAAGCGTATGTCCTTTCTTCTGCAACGGGTAGGTTTCCGGATCGGCTGTTCCGAACACATGGAGCGATTCGGCCTGAACCTCAACAGTCTGCCCCTTACCCATCGACTCAACCAATACACCCTCGACTTTAATCGATGCACCGGTAGTGATCGGTTTCAGTTGCTCGTCCGAAAAATTCTGCATATCGAAAACAATCTGCAGATTCTTAACAGTCGATCCGTCGTTCAGTGCCACAAACTGCACGTGTTTGTTACCGCGGCGGGTGCGAACCCAGCCCATTACTGTCACTTTGCTACCGATGAATGCCGGATCGGTGATCAAAGCCGATATCTTATTGCGTATCATTGATTTCCTGTTTTAGTTTTATTTATTCAAATGAACCCATTTTTAAGAAGTTAACCTCTTCCTGGGTGAGATAGCGCCAACGGCCGCGCGGGAGATTTTTCTTTGTCAGACCGGCAAAGTAAACTCGGTCGAGTTTAGTAACGTGGTAGCCGAGGCTCTCAAAAATTCGGCGCACAATGCGGTTACGTCCCGAGTGAATCTCGATTCCGGCCTGATTGCGGTCGGTTTCCGTGGCATACGAAATGGCATCGGCGTGAATGGGGCCGTCTTCCAGTTCAATTCCGTCGGCAATCTGCTGCATGTCGTCTTCCGTAATGTCTTTGTCGGGCCAGACATGATAGATTTTTTTCTTCACATATTTGGGGTGGGTCAGCTTCGAGGCCAGATCACCGTCGTTGGTAAGCAACAAAACACCGGTTGTGTTGCGGTCAAGACGACCAACGGGGTAGATGCGTTCGTTGCAAGCTCCCTTGACAAGATCAAGCACTGTCGTGCGGCCGTTAGGATCGTCTGAAGTTGTCACACAATCTTTCGGCTTGTTAAGCAGAATGTAGCATTTGCTTTCCAGTGTCACTACCTTTTCATCGTATTCAACAACGTCGGTGCAGGTAATCTTGGTGCCGA
>CAYQYL010000029.1:0-24650 GCA_964421745.1 uncultured Muribaculum sp.
ACGACGAAGAGCTCGTAACCGTGAGCCGCATGTTCGGCTATCCCGGCATCGACCTTCAGGACAAATGCTGGATTCTGCTGGGCAAGTACAACCTTAAAATGCTCATTCTTACATGCGGTATCAACGGTAGCTACGTCTTCACTCCCGGCAACGTATCGTTCCAGCCTACACCCGAAGTCGAAGTTGCCGACACCGTGGGCGCAGGCGACTCATTCACGGCAGCTTTCATTGCAGGAATTCTTCAGGGCAAGTCTGTGCCCGAAGCACACCTCCAGGCCGTACGCACATCGGCATTTGTATGCACTCAAAAAGGAGCTATGCCCAAACTCCCGGCTGACATAACCGGTAGGTAGGCCACAGGCTACATCTCGTCATTCCCGGCCGTCCCCGCAGCACATTGCATGTTGCAGGGGCGGCTTTTTACTGCTTCTGCCCGATGTTGTTAAATCCGGTATACAACTTTGTCATTATCCGGCACAAACAATTGCGGTCGACAATATAGCTTTGCAGCAAGAAAAAATATCCGTTATGCTAAAATTATTATGCTCCATAACAGCCGTTGCGGCGCTTGCATTGACCGCTTCCGCACGGACTGTCGATTTCAAGTTTGCCCAAAACGAAAATCCCGCCACTGTCGGCAAAATTGTAGCCAATCGTTTTGCCGATGTGCCCCATCCTAATTTCGATGAAAATCCTGATCCGCCCCAGGAAATCACCTATCCCGAAACCTGCGCCTGGATGGGAGCACTGCGTTTTGCCGAAGTCACTTCCGACTCAGCACTGATCAATCGTCTGGAACAACGCCTTATTCCGGTTTTCGGCCGCGAAATGTATCTGCTTCCTAAACCGAACCATGTCGATCACAATGTGTTCGGAACAGTGCCACTGCTGCTCTATCGCTTCACTGGCAATCCGGCCTATCGCGAATTGGGTCTATGGTATGCCGATACACAGTGGACGCTCCCGAAGAAGGCTTCGGATAATGCCCGGCGGCTCAACGACAAAGGATTCTCGTGGCAGACCCGCTATTGGATCGACGACATGTTCATGGTGACAGCCATTCAGGGGCAGGCCTATCGCACTACACACGACCCACGCTATCTCGACCGTGCTGCAGCCCAGATGTGCTCTTATCTCGACAGCATACAGACTCCCGAAGGCCTGTTCCACCACGCCGCCGAAGCACCGTTTCTCTGGTGTCGGGGCAACGGCTGGATGGCTGCCGGAATGACGGAACTTCTGTCGCTACTGCCCGAATCTCATCCCGATCGCCCTCGAATCATGGAGGCATATCTGAAAATGATGAACCGCCTTGCCGATTACCAGAAGCAAGACGGATTGTGGGCTCAGCTCATCGACGATCCCGAGGTTTGGAGCGAAACATCCGGTTCAGCAATGTTTACGTTTGCCATGATCACCGGCCTGAAAAACGGCTGGCTCGACCAAAAGAAATTCAAACCTATTGTTGAAAAAGCATGGCATGCGCTCGTGCAACAGATAAACAGCACAGGCGACATAGCCGGCGTATGCGAGGGAACAAACCGCACCAACGATCGCGATTTCTATCTCCACCGCCGCCAACTGACCGGCAACATGCACGGACAAGCTCCCATTCTCTGGTGCGCCACAGCGTTCCTTGAACCCGTATCCGCACGCTGACAAACATCCCCTCTAAATCTCCTCCAGAGTGAATCATAATTATGAATTCGTCCGCAATGTAGGGATGCTCCATGGAACATCCCTACAATCCGAGTAAATCTTTAGGATGATACATATTATTCCACACTGACCCATAATCAGAGCCATAAAAAGAAAAAGAGGAATTTCCGCAAGGAAATTCCTCTTTGGTCAACTCGTGCGCACGAAGGGACTCGAACCCCCACGACGTTAGTCACTAGATCCTAAGTCTAGCGCGGCTACCAATTACGCCACGTGCGCCAGTCGTTTCAACGGTTATGCAAAGGTAGCTGTTTTGCTACAATTTTGCAAGTCGTCAACAATTTTTAAATCATTCTTTAGCCACAAACCTGTTTATTGCGAACTCACATTAAAATATTTTAACGTGAGTTCGATATAAGAAGTCACACTATAAATTCAGCTATATCAAAGTATAAAATTGGGAGTACAAACCGAATTTTTGGGCATACGTTAAACTCTGTAGATAGAGTGCTTAATATGCAGGCGTAAGGTGTCGTCCGGACGGACGACGATTAACCAGTAACCGCGGTACGTGGAGCTTCAGCGACACGTGCCCGGCTTCCCCGACAACCCGGTTGGCGTCTGGAGGACGCCGATTTACGCAGCTACTAATACACATAATATCAGCGGCAGGTCCTTTGCATCCAGATAAACCGGCGTCCTTCAGACGCCGTAATCCCTTCACTCCTACCCGGCACGTGTCGCAACGCTTCACGTGCTGGGTTACGAATAAAAACGTCCTGACCGGACGTCAATCAGACTACACTATAAATCTGTCCCTACATCTGAACCACCGCTAAGCTTTCTTATATCGAACTCACGTTATTTTAGAAAAAAATTTCAGTGTAGCGAACCAATCCGGTGGCAGGTGTGTTTATAATAGTGAATGGCAAAATTACTTTTTCCATTGCAAGAAATGTGATAATGATTGGTTTATTAAACAGGTAAGGAGAAGTCGTGAGACCTCTCCTTTCTTGTTTTCTGTTCTCTCGGATTATCGGATTTCTGATAGCACCTCCTTGTTGATTGAAGTACAAACAACAACAGCCCCCGTAACGGCATAAGCTGCTGCGGGGGCTGCGATTATTGTGTAACGAAAGAGCGATTACTTGCTGTAAAGTTCTTTCGTGGCTTTTCCGTTGCGTACTACAATGTAGAGCTGGCCCGGTTCGGGGTTGGTTACGAGTATACCCTGAACTGTGTAGTAGGTAGCTTCGGCTGCGTCGATGCCAACGACATCGATACCCGAGGTGGCTATCGCTGCTCCATTCGAGGGTGCTGATTCACCCTTGGTGGTGTACAGAGCGGTCACATTGTAGGTGTGATCGCCGGCTGGTGCATCGGTGTCGACAAAGCTTTCGGTGGCTACAGGCTCGTTGTTGATCTTAACGCCATCGCGGTAAACATTGTAACCGGCAAGAACGTAGATCGGGGCTGCACCGGCGGGCGAGTAGGTGATGTCATCGATCATCAGCATTTCGTTGGCAGCGGTCTTGTAGCGGATTGCGAAGTATTTCGAACCTGCGGGGAGGTCGAAGGTGTATTCGCCCCACTCGTTGGGGATCTTTGTCACAGTTTCAACGTCTTCGAAGTCGTCAGGGTTGTCAGTCGTTGTAGAGTACATGATTGTGAATCTCTCTTTGTACGACTTGTTGTAGCTACGGGCGTAGAGCGAGATAGTCTGCTCTGTTCCGCTTAACTCAGGTGAGATAGCCCAGTCGTCATTGTCTTCCAGGTTATAGTTGTAGATAACAGCCAGGAACTTGGTGCCTGAAGTTGTGTTGAACGTCTTGTTGAACTGGCTGTCGGTGTTGTCGAAGATGAAAAATGTTGCATCTTTGGTCAGAGCGGGCAGACCCGGGATGTTGATATTCTTCCAGCCGCCAACGCCTGCGCCGTCGAAGTCGAGGAATTTCCAGTCGCCGGCCTGATGCTGTGCAAACGATTCGTATGATTCGAAGTCTTCAACAATTGTTTCGGTAGGAGCCATCGACAGGTCGGGAGCTGTCCACGACAGTTTCACACCGCCGTTGCCTTGCTGGGCGTCGAGTGCTGTCGGAACGGGATGAGCGGGCTGCTCAACTGTAACTTTGGCTACGGCCGAGTTGTTGTCGGCGTTCTGGTCGGCCGAATAGTTGATGACGGCTGTCAGAGTGATTTCAGGTTCTGTGAAGATTGTTGTGGGCACTTCAAATACAACATCTTTGGTGGCTGCCGATGCAAGCGCTTCACATTTAACAGTGCCGACAACTTCACTGCCGTCGAGCATGTCAACTGTGAATTCACCCGAAGGTTTGAATCCGGTGTTTTCAACTGTTACGGTGACAGTAACTTTTTCGCCGGCAACTACACTTTCGGGAGCTGCCATTGTAGCAGCCAGGTCGTTGTCATCGCGGTTGTAGATAGTCACATTGTCGAGGAATGTGTTACCGTATTTGTAGGTTGTAGGCTTGATACCGACCTGAACGATTTTGCCCTTGAACTGGTCGAGTGCTATGGTTGCTTTGTTCCACTGGCGTGCCACACCGGCTTCGCAGAGTTTGAATGGTTCATTTGCGCTGACATAGCCTGTGCCGTCGTTAACAATCACTTCGTATGTGTTAATGTCGTCGCCGCTACCGTCGAGAGGAAAGTAGTAGAACGAAACTGTCGGGTGTTCGCTTTCGGTCAGGTCAATCATACCTGTCACGAGTGCGGCTGAGTCATACATGCCGTTAGCGTAGTGGTTGGCATAGCCGTTGTCGCCGTCGGCAGGAGTCATGTCCGAAAGATATTTGTTGTCGCACAGTTCCCAGTAAGGATTACCGTAGTAAAGCAAAGTAGCGAAAATGCTCGACGCTTTTGCGTTGGCGAACGATTCATTCCAGGGCAGTGAGTAAGGCTTACCGATAGCGATCACCGACGATGCTGTGGGCTGGCCTGAACCTTCGGTGGTGACAGCGAACAATCCGAACTGGGCAAACTGCTGGTCTTCGTCAGCGCCGATAGCCTGATAGGTGTAGGTTGTTTCGGTCAGACCGACTTTCACAACATTGGTTTCGCCGTTGATGTACGATGCTAATGCGTATGTCACGCTGCCGGCTGGAAGAGCAACTCCACGGGCGTCGGTTGTCACAGGATCCCATGTCAGCACAATTTCGCCTGTGTTTGCGCCATGGGCAACTTTGATGTTGGTTACAGCTGCTGGAACGTCGTAGCCGACGAAGACTTCCACAGAGGCTTTCTTGCCGGCACCTTCGGCGTTGTAAGCAACAACCGTGTAGGTCTGTGTTCCTTTGCCTGCTTCATTGTCGGTGTAGGTCATTTCAGCGCCCGGAGCGGGGTTCTGGGTAGCGATCAGTTTATCGCCGCGGTAAATCTCAACTTTATCAATCGATTCAAGTTTCTGACCCATCAGGTTTTCTGCCGGAGCTTTGTAGCTCAGGTTGACAATCAGTTTTCCGTCGGGATCGGCTACGGCTGTTAATTCGGTTGCCTGAGCGGGCAGGTTGGCGCTGCGTCCTTCGCTGATTTTGATGTTGTTAACAATCAGCTCATCTTTGTTGGCGTCGGAGCAAGCCTTGATAGCGAAATAGTAGATGCCTGTTTCGGGGCAAACGAAGTCGCTGCTGAGGGTTACGGCGTTAACGGTTGTGATGTCGGTGGGTGGAACGAGTTCGGTGTCGAAAGCCGACAGAACCAGATCACGGCCAACGTAGGCGGCAACGCGTTCGGGATATTTAACGTCCGAGCAAGCTGCGTCGAACGAGAATGTGTACATCTGGCCGGCGGTCAGTTTAACCTTAGGCAGAATCACATAGTCGTTGGCGTCGTTTTTGCGGGCATAGTAGTAGCGCATTGAGTTCTTGGTATATTCCCATGTACAGCCGTCCTGGTTGGCGTCGATCACCTTGTAGGCGCCGGCATTGGCATCGTCGAGCGGGTCGGTGAACGGCGGAACGATTATACCGATAGTAATATAGTTCGAGTAAGAATTACCGGCCTTTAAATCGCTGCTGATTGCCTGCACGCCGTAGTAGATGCGCGACAGTTTGCCTTCCGGTTCGGGGAAATCGTCGACGAATGTGGTTTCCTTGCAGTCCGAGGTCAGCACTGTGCCGCCGTTGTTATCGTAGCGGGTGAGTTTGTATACTGTGGTTGCCGGGTCGAGGTAACCGCCGTGGGCTGCAGAAGTTGGATTCCAGGTGATGGTTGTCTTGCCTTCGTTCCATTTGGCTGTAACGTTGCTCACTGTGGTCGGATCGTCCGTTCCGATATACATCGAGTTAACTACAGAGGGCGATTTTCCGGCTTCGTTCGAAAGATACAGCTTGAATGTGTGCACACCGCGTCCAGCAACCGTGAAAGGTATGCTGATTTCGCCTGCGCCGAAAGCGGCTGTTTTAGTTGCAGCTTGTTCGCCGTCAACCAACAGTGTGGCTGTGAAGTCGCCGCTTGCTGCGCTGCCGTCGAAGTAGGTTGTCGGAGCTGTAAAGCTTACCGAGCCTTCCAGTGTGCCGTTGGCAAAGTTCAGGTTAAGTGCTTCGGCGGGCTGCGTCGGGAGTGTAGACACAAACAACCTGTTCGTTGTAAGGCACGTCGTAAACCTTTGTCACAGCGCCGTCGGCCGGATTGACTGTGTACAGTGCACTACCGCCTTTATTACAAGTGAAGTAGTAGATCATGCCCGTCTGTGGATCATACATACCCGAAGAATAATATTGGGACTGGAGGTCGGGAGTATAGACTACTACTGTTAGTTCACCGTTCTGCTTGTTAACCTGCTGGAACGTACCGTCGACGGTCGTAGAGTAGATGCGGCCGTCGGGTGTTGCGATCATTGCACGCCACAGCGGCTCCTGAGCGTAGTTGTATGATCCGTAGCCCTTGATGTCGGTCACTGCACCGGTTTCGGGGTTGATTGTTCCGAAATAGTAAGCACCTGACTTGTAGTAGTAGGCATAGATATTGCCTGACACGGGGTCAAAGCTCAAAGCGTCTACGTCGATGATCGCCGACAGGTCGACAGTCTTGATTTTTTCGCGTGTCGGTTCGTCAAATTGCGAAATGGTCGATGTCTTGGCCTTGTAGTCGTAGGTTGTCGAATAAATCACACCTTCGTTGTAGGTCGATATCTTCCACATGTCCATCTGAATGCACTGAAGTGAGAAATTGTACGAACCCGACAGAGGGAATTCGTAAATACCGCTTAAGTCTTCATCGGTGCTCCAGCTGTCGCTACCGATAACGATACAGTTTGCTTTACGTGCGTCTTCGGAGTTGAATGGCAGCGGAGCAGCGGCTGCAGCAACGGGAGCTGTTGGGAGGGTGAACACTGAGATTGCCATTTCGGCAAAGCTCTTTTTCGGGCTCTTACGAACTGTGGGTACCTGGGCGCGGGCCAATTCCGCCGCACTCTGTCCACGTTCCGAAACCTCACGAGCCGAAGTGCGGTTGTTGCCAACGATGCGCTCGGCTGTCTGGTCTTGCTGCAGTGCTGTGTTCGCAAAAGCGCAAAGGCTTATGGCAGAGCACAACAGCAAACTGAGATACTTTTTCATTACGTTTAGTTTAGATAGTTTATTATAAGGATGTTAGTGAAAATCAAAGGAGAATTTCCCTGTACATGGATCCAAATGACATGGCTCATGTTTCAAAAAAAACGAACAAAGATAAGATTTTTCCTCAAAAAATGCTGTTACAAAGTAATAACAGTTATCATTTTGCCGTAAATTTATCGTTTTTTTTAACTAAATGATCAAAACACACGCAAACACATTAATCGCAAACCGGAGTTCTAAACGATAGTTCCTGTGTTGAACCGGCGTTAATTAATTATTAATTGTGTTTTCTTGTGTCATTGTCGCGTCGATAAATGTAAGAAAAAGTTGTAACTTTGTGGACAATCAATCATTACACATACCTACACAACTGATGTTAAGGATTATTAGAATTGTTTTAGCCGTGGTCTGTCTGACGCTGATCACACTGCTGTTTCTTGATTTTACAGGCTGGGCGCAGACCCATTTCGGTTTTCTGGCAAAGATCCAGTTTGTACCGGCTGTTTTGGCTCTGAATGTTGCTGTAGTGGCTGGGCTTGTTGTGGCAACACTGCTGCTCGGGCGTGTCTACTGTTCGGTGATTTGTCCGCTGGGTGTGATGCAGGACGTCGTGAACCGGCTGCGTACAGCAACCGGGAAAAAAGCTCGCAATCGGTTTGGCTTCACCCCGGCCCGTTTGGCTACACGCTGGATTTTCCTGGCTGCATTCATAGTCTGCATGGCTCTCGGATTGGGTTGGGCTGCATCGCTCATTGCTCCCTATAGCTCCTACGGAAGAATGGTGCACACGCTTTTGGCGCCTGCCTACGACTGGTTCAACAATATCTTTGCCGACAAGGCTGCCGAAAGCGACAGCTACATGTTTTGGCACACAACGACAATTCCCCGCTCGGCTGTGGCTATCGCTGTTGCTGTTACCACCTTTGTCGTCATCTCTGTTCTGGCATGGATCGGCGGACGCACATGGTGCAACACTGTGTGTCCGGTCGGCACGGTGCTCGGTTTCTTGTCGCGCTACTCTTTGCTTGCGCCGGTAATAGACACTGCCAAGTGCAAAGACTGCTCGCTGTGTGCCCGTCGCTGCAAAGCTTCGTGCATCGACTATAAGAACCACTCAATCGACTATTCGCGCTGTGTCACCTGTTTCGATTGCATAGGCAATTGTTCGCATGGTGCCATTAGCTACGGCCGCCGCAAACAGGTTGCAGTCAAACCCTCTGAAACGCCCGATGCATCGCGCCGCAGTTTCATCATCGCCGGTGCCACTCTGGCCGGCGGAGCAGTGCTCAAGGCTGCCGACAAGACTATCGACGGCGGCATGGCAACTGTCGAAGCAAAGGTCGAGCCGGAGCGCAAACGCATAATAGTTCCTCCCGGAGCACAAAGCATCCGGCATTTCACAACTCATTGTACTGCTTGTCAGCTGTGTGTGACTGCTTGTCCCACAAAAGTACTCCGTCCGTCAACAGATCTCGACCGGTTGATGAAACCTCAGTCGAGCTATGAGCGCGGTTATTGCCGCCCCGAATGCACACGTTGTGGCGATGTCTGTCCCGCCGGAGCAATTCAGCCGCTGACGGTCGAAAGCAAATCAGCCACTCAGATTGGCCGAGCCGTTTGGGTTGCAGAGCGCTGTGTGCCGGTGAGCAACGGTGACAAGTGTGGCAACTGTGCCCGACGCTGTCCGGTAGGGGCAATCACCATGGTCGACTACACGACTCCGTCGGGTGCCGTAGTGCAAGTGCCTGCCGTCGACACCGAGCGTTGCATCGGTTGTGGCGCATGCGAAAACCTCTGCCCCTCGCGCCCCTATAGCGCTATCTATGTTGAAGGCAACGAAGTGCATCGTACAGTGTGATTTTTTAACGGTTAGAAAAATGTCAGATAACAATAATAATGTTCCCCGTGGCGAAACGCGTCGCGGATTTCTGAAAAAATTAGGTTTCGGGGCGCTGGGCGCCTCAGGAGCCGGAGTGCTTCTTAATTCCTGTGGCTCTGACGACCGCAAAGCTGGCGCATCGGCTGATAAAACTACTGCCGGAGCAATGACCATGCGCACCAATCCAAACACGGGCGACAAAGTGTCGGTGCTTGGCTATGGCTGTATGCGCTGGCCTACAGTCACCGACGCCGACGGACAGGAAGTGATCGATCAGGAAATGGTTAACCGTCTTGTCGACAAAGCGCTGGAAAACGGTGTAAACTATTTCGACACCAGCCCTGCCTATTGTCGCGGTTTTTCTGAGGGAGCAACCGGCATTGCCCTGAGCCGGCATCCGCGCGACAGCTATTTCATTGCCACGAAGCTATCCAATTTCGCCCCTCAGACATGGGGCTACAAGGAGTCGGTCGATATGTACCATAACTCCCTCCGCGAGCTCCGCATCGATTACATCGACTACCTTCTGCTTCACGGCATTGGTATGGGCGGCATGGAAGCCCTGCATGGCCGCTACCTCGACAACGGAGTGCTCGATTTTCTGCTAAAGGAGCGTGAAGAAGGCCGTATACGCAATCTCGGCTTCTCCTACCACGGCGACATCGAAGTGTTCGACTATCTGCTTGCCAACCACGACAAATACAAGTGGGACTTTGTACAGATTCAGCTTAACTACCTCGACTGGAAACACGCCAAGGAGATTAATCCGCGCAACACCGATGCCGAGTATCTCTATTCCGAGCTCGAAAAACGAGGCATTCCCGCCGTGATTATGGAGCCCCTGTTGGGTGGCCGTCTGGCAAAGGTTCCCGAGCATATTGTGACCCGCCTAAAAAGCCGCGATCCGGAGCGCAGTGTTGCTTCTTGGGCGTTCCGCTACGCAGGGTCGCATCCGGGCGTGCTCACCGTGTTGTCAGGCATGACGTTTATGGAGCATCTCGACGACAATCTTGCCACTTACAGTCCGCTCGAACCGCTCACCGACGACGACAACCGTTTCCTTTACGACACCGCCGACCTGATGATGCAGCACCCGTCCATACCATGCAACGACTGCAAGTATTGTATGCCATGCCCATGGGGTATCGACATTCCAGGCGTCTTGCTCCACTACAACCGAATGCTGAACGAGGGCAACATACCGCAATCGAAACTCGATCCGGCCTATGCCAAGGCGCGTCATGCATTTCTGGTGTCCTACGACCGCGCCGTAGAGTCAGTGCGTCAGGCCGACCATTGCATCGGTTGCGGCCGATGCGCCCCCCATTGCCCGCAAGGAATCGACATACCCTCGGAGCTCAACCGTGTAAACGGCTACGTCGAGCAATTGCGACGCGGAACCCTTTAGAAATCCGGCCTTATTCTGGCGCCGGAACTCCCCGCCGAGGCTATCAGTCCAGACAAAATGCTGTAGCGCTCTCCGTAGTGAGCCGCAAGCCCTGGGGCGACAGTCGAAAAACACTGCCGGAGCAACAACGCAACTGTGGCCTGTTCAAGGTGCACCCGCAAACTCATGTCCTCCCCGGCGGTAGTGATAACTGTCTGGCTCTCTGTCTGGCTGACTTCCGTTGCCCGGTTGCCGAGCGTGGTGACAATTTCGCTTAGCGCTCCCCGTATGGCTGCTTTCAATGCCTCCCCGTTGGCTGTGATGACAGGCGCACATTTCATGTCGGGGTGCATAAGGTTTTCCAGCGCAACGCAGGCCTTCACCTGTTGGGCAATTGCTTGATGTGAAATACTCAATGTCATATTACATTATCCGAGGTTAAAATGAAACGTCTGATTGCAGCTTCCGAAAGGAAGAAATTCGAAGCCGGTGTTTCGGCAAGCACGCGGGCCACCGAGTCGATCAAAGCCTCTTGAGGGTGAGTGTGGCGCCGTCGTGTCACATGCCCTGCAATCTCTCTCCACTTGCGTCCCGTGCACCCACGACCCGGCAATGGATGGCCGCGAAAATAGGCCGACATCACATTGTAGGCATATATTTGGTCGACATAGTATTGAGGAGCGCTCATTTGCGCCACATCGCCAGCTATCTTACGCAAATTTCTGCGCGTTAAAACGATTGAGCCCGACGGAAGTTTTCCCGATTGTTTCAGCTTTTCGGCTGCTGCGCGACAGGCCAGACGCAGATGCCTGTCGCGAGTTGTACGTGAATTAAACATAGTATTAAGAAGAATCGAATTAAGAATAAGTAGTTTTGAATTACTGAGTGTTGGAATACATTGCAAATTTACCATGTAGTATGCGCCATATTGCCGCGCTGCAATGTTAACAAAAGCTAAACACTTAAAATTACATCCGCTATAACTTCATCTCAACCCTCATCGGGCAAACTTGCGTTGCACTATCTGATACAATTTTGTACATTTGTTACATATTTCTAAACTCAGACAAAAAAGAATTGTAATGTGTATATCAGTATTAAATCTTAGCAGGGTGGCTGTAGGCTTAGCCACTGCTTTCTCAATCGCGGTTTCTGCACAGTCGGCTTTGGCCGAAGTGCCTGTCTATAAGGATCCTTCGCAGCCGGTTGAGGTACGTGTGGCTGACTTGTTGAGCCGAATGACACTCGACGAAAAAATCGGACAGACCAACCAGCGGAGTGTGGCTGTCGGCATGCAGGATCTTGGCGGTTGGATTCCACAGTTCGAACAGGGTCAGATAGGGTCGATAATGAATGTGTCGTCGCCCGAAGTGGCCGATTCGCTGCAACGTCTGATGATGAATAACACCCGGCTGGGTATACCGTTGATAATGGCGCGCGATGTAATCCATGGTTATAAGACAATTTTTCCGATCCCGCTCGGACAAGCGGCTACATTTAACCCCGAAATAGCTCGAAAAGGCGCTCGTGTGGCAGCAACCGAAGCGTCGGCCGACGGCATTCGCTGGACATTCGCGCCTATGCTCGACATTGCCCGCGATGCACGCTGGGGCCGTATGGCCGAGGGTTGTGGCGAGGATCCGTATCTGACCGGACTGATGGGTCGGGCAATGGTTGAAGGTTTTCAGGGCGGCCTGGCAGGCGATCCCACCTCGCTCGCTGCATGTGCAAAACATTTCGTTGCTTACGGAGCTGCCGAAGGTGGACGCGACTACAATTCAACCTACGTACCCGAACGTGTGCTCCGGCAGATCTATCTGCCCCCGTTCCGACAGGCTGTCGATGCAGGTGCTCTCACTGTTATGGCATCGTTCAACGAAAACGACGGGCTGCCGGTGTCGGCCAACCGTCATCTGCTGACCGATATTCTCCGTGGCGAGTGGGGCTTCCCCGGGTTTGTAGTGTCCGATTGCTTTGCCGTGCGCGAACTGATGGTTCACGGGGTGGCCGAGGACGAAGCCGACGCATCCCGTCTGGGCATGAACGCCGGACTCGATATGGAAATGGAAACAGGCCACTATCTGCAACACATGCGCAACCTTGTCGAAACCGGAAAAGTCACTCAGGCTCAGCTCGATTCGGCAGTGTCGGCAATTCTATACGTGAAATTTGCCCTCGGACTGTTCGACGATCCGTTTGTGCACACACCTCAGAGTGTGAAATACTCCCCCGAACATCTTGCGGCTGCAAAAGAAGCTGCCCTTCAGAGCGCTATATTGCTCAAAAACGACAATTCTGCTCTGCCGCTCAAACCCGCCAGACAGAAACGTGTGCTGCTGACAGGACCGCTGGCCGACGCACGCTACGACCAGCTTGGAACATGGATTTTCGACGGTGAAAAAGAACACACCGTCACCTTGCGTCAGGGGCTCGACAGCCTATGTCGCAAAAATGGAATGAAACTCGACTACGTTGAATCGCTGAAATACACACGTCACAACAATCCTCAGGGCATTGAAGCGGCCGAAAAGGCTGCTTCGCAGGCCGATGTGATTGTCGTGGCCGTGGGCGAAGAGGCTATTTTCTCTGGCGAAGGTCACTGTATGGCATCGCTCGACCTGGTTGGACGTCAATCGGAACTGATCGAACGTCTGGCTGCTACAGGAAAGCCTGTGGTAATGGTGGTTATGGCCGGCCGACCGCTTACAATCGGCCGCGAGATCGGTCTTGCCGATGCAGTTCTCTATGCCTTCCATCCCGGCACCATGGGCGGTCCGGCGCTGGCCGAACTGTTGTTGGGCGTCGCATCGCCTTCGGGCAAAACACCAGTCACATTCCCCCTCGTAGCCGGACAGGAACCGATCTACTACAATCACACCAACACCGGTCGTCCGGCCAATGGAACTGAAATCGGGCTTGACGGCATTCCGGAAGACGCTGGCAACACATTCCTCGGCTGCACGAGCTACTACCTCGATGCAGGCCATAAACCGCTGTTCCCCTTCGGTTATGGTCTGAGTTATGGTAAGTTCAACTATTCCGATTTGCGTCTGTCGGCCGACACTTATCCGGTCGACGGCACGATAAAAGCCTCAGTTACACTTACAAACAGCGGTGACATGGACGCTACAGAGGTCGTGCAGCTCTATGTGCGCGATCATGTGGCTTCTGTTGCCCGGCCTGTGAAAGAGCTCAAACGCTTCGCGCGCGTGCCCGTGGCAAAAGGTACGTCGCAGACTGTTGAATTCGAACTTCCCGTCAGCGAACTGTCATATATCGGCACCGACTTGCGCCAGCGACTCGATCCGGGTGTGTTCACACTCTTTATCGGTGGCGATTCTGAAAACTGTCTGTCGGCTCAATTCTCTGTAAAATGACTTTGAGAAATCTCTTTCTTTCAGCTGTTTGCACCCTCGCTCCACTGGCTGCAAACGCTCTGTCGCTCGACAATGTTGATTTGTCGACCGACATCTACGCAATAAAAGGCACCGACACCCTGCGCCTCGACATATTGCAGCCTAAAGATTCGCTCGCATCGCGCACTGTGCGCCGTCCGGCTATGATTTTCCTTTCGGGAGGCGGCTGGGAAGGGCAGGCACGTCGCACTGCCATAACTGACACTTATCCTCTGTTGCCTTACTTTACCGACAATGGCTTTGTTGGTGTCGCCGCCGACTATCGCTGCGACTTCAAGCGTGCACGCAAATCCGGCCGGATTCCCGACAAGAACATCGGCGAATTTGTAGCCGATGGCGAACTCGCGCTCCCGGGAGTGACCGATGCAATCGACCGAGCTGTCCGGATGGCCGTCGAGGATCTGTTCGATGCAACACGCTACATTGTCGACCGTGCCGATCAGCTTGGTATTGACACAACTAAAATAGTAGTTATCGGCTCCAGTGCAGGCGCTGTCACCGCTCTGACAGCCGAGAACATTCTTTGCAACGAAGGTTCGCGTCGTCTGCCTGCCGGATTCAACTATGCTGCCGTGGTGCCTATGGCCGGTGGAGTGTGGCGTGATGACCAGGGCGACACGCTCCGGTGGAACCGACGCCCATGTCCGGTACTGATGTTCCATGGCGATGCCGATCCGATTGTGTCCTACAAAACACTCGCCGTCACCTCGCGCCGTTGGAGCATGAACGGAGTGAAAGACATTGCTGCACAACTGGAACGGATGGGAGTGCCTCACACATTATACACCTACAGCGGCATGAATCATGATGCTGCCGTGGTGCCCATGGGAACTAAGGCAGACTATATCCACAACTTCCTGCGCCAGACTGTGCTCCGCTCCGATACTGTGACGCATTTGTCGCCTGTAGCCACAGAATGGCCTGCAGGCGAGGGGTTTGCCGACGGCATGAATGCTATGCGCGGAGTTGTCCGCACCACCTATAGGTTCAAGACTGTCGATGCCGACACTCTGTTGCTCGACGTGTTCGTCGCTCCCGGCACGTCACCTGCTATGGCCGGCGGAAAACGCCCAATTCTTTTCTATGATTACGGAGGCGGCTGGCAGGCCGGCAGCCGCCACGACATGGTGAGCGACCGCCTCGACCTGTGTCCCTACTTTGCACGTCAGGGGTGGACCGCCGTCTGCTTCGATTATCGTCTTGGCTTTTTGCGTGCGCAAAAAAGTGGCCGTATTCCCGACAGATCAATCCTTGAATATATTGTTGGAGGTGAATTTGCCGATTCAAACATCTGGAGTGCCGTTCAGGATGCAATCGACATGGCAATCGACGACACAGTCGATGCTCTGGCATTCATGACCGACAATGCTGCCGGATGGGGTGCAGACACCTCACGCGTTGTCGGCATCGGAGGTAGCGCCGGAGCAATCAATCTGCTCACTCTCGAACACCGCATCTGCAACCGTACCCACCCTCAGCAGACCGGTCGGCTCCCAGAGAATTTCAATTTCGCGGCACTTGCCCCAATGGCCGGAGGTATATGGCGGACAGCCACCGACTCGCTGCAGTGGAACCGACGTCCCTGTCCGATGCTGCTCTTCCACGGCGATGCCGACCCGATTGTGCCTTACGGCAAAGTGGAGTTCCCTTCCTCACGCGCATCGATGTGGGGTTCACACGAGTTAGCCGCTCAGTTGTGGCAAATGAACGTCCCTTGCGCACTTTACACCGTAGCCGGCGGCGACCACGCCTGGAGTGCCAATCCGGTCGTGTTCAACCGTCCCGACATTGAACAGTTTGTGCGACGCGTGCTCGACTACGGAGAGCCTCTGCAGCTCGATATCCGCCAGAATACTCCCGGCATAAACCGCGACGGCTACTGGTTTGCACGCTACATTGCCGGTCAGGAAGCCCCACACAAACTCTGATTCCCAGCGGCAAACTTTAGGTCGGTTCATGTTGTTATTATTAGTGAAACTACAACTAAATAATACACAACTATGAAAAAGAATGAAAACAAACCCGAAGTGTTTACACCCGGTGTTCAGGCCGGCGATTACGAATCGGCATCGGCTGCAGCTGTTGAACAGGAAACAAAGGAATTGAATTCACTTGGCGAATACTCCGACGCGCCCAAGCCCGACAGCGTAGAACGCTAAACACATAAAAATTAACTGCCCGACACAATAAATCGGGTTCTTATAAGGTTATATATGATAGTCAGGGCAATTTGCCACGGCTTCAATATATAACCTTATGACTATTTCTGTTAAGACCATATCTCTTTTTCTGGCTGCAGCGGTGCTGTGGCCCTTGGCAGTTCGTGCCCAGAAGAACGAATTCAACCCGATCGAAACCGGTGTGACATCGCTCGGAATCGCGCCCGACGCCCGCGGAGCCTCCATGGGCGATATTGGAGCGGCAACCGACCCCGATGCTAACTCACAGTTCTGGAATCCGTCGAAATACGCCTTTGCATATAGCTCAGGTGCCATAGCGCTCAACTACACGCCGTGGTTGCGCAAGATTGTCAACGACATCTTTCTGGCCGATGTGTCAGGCTATTGGAAACTCGGTTCAGGCGATAATCAGGCTCTGTCGGCTTCGTTGCGCTATTTCTCGTTGGGCGAGTTCAACACATCCGATGAGGTCTTTGGCGGCGAATCGCTCAACCCTTACGAATTTTCGGTCGATGTCGGCTACTCGCGCAAACTTTCGGAGAGCTATTCGATGGGTATCGTGCTCCGCTACATTTATTCCGATCTCGGGTATAATGCCGACGGCTCTAATGTGAGCACCGGTGACACCGGCGCATCGGCTTTCTCGGCCGATATCTCCGGTTACCTGACGAAGTATCCTATCATCGGCCGTAACGAATGCCAATGGTCGTTCGGCTGGAACATTTCGAACATAGGTTCGAAAGTTAACTATTCAAACGGTTCCGAGCCGGCATTCCTGCCAACAAATCTGCGTCTGGGAACAACGTTCACTTTCCCCCTGGCCGACTATCACAACCTGTCGCTGTCGCTCGACGCAAACAAACTTCTGGTACCGACCAAACCACGCCGGCAGGACTATGTCACCTCCGACATGACTCCAGAACAGGCAGCCGAAGGCGAAGCCCGCTATGAGGATGCAAAACAGGAATGGAAAGACATGTCGCCCATTACGGGTATTTTCAAATCGTTCTCCGACGCTCCCGGCGGTTTCAAAGAGGAGTTGCGCGAAATCACCTGGTCGATAGGTGCCGAGTACAACTATAACCAGCAGTTTTTCCTTCGCACAGGCTACTATTACGAGAACGAATTCAAGGGTGGCCGTAAATACTTCGCTATCGGTGCAGGCTTTGCGCTGAATGTGCTCCGCATCGATGCATCCTACATGATGGCCTCGCAGCAGACCTCTCCCCTCGACCAGACTCTGCGCTTCACCCTGACATTCGACATGGAAGGTTTGCGCGACATGTTCGGCGGTCGTCGTTAACGTCGCCTCAGTGCTTTGAAGTCAGCCGTTTTTTGCCTACATTTGCACTATATAATGTAACAAGCATCGCAAATGATCGATATCAGAATAGGCAACGGATTCGACGTACACCGCCTTGTTCAAGGCCGTAAACTTATCATATGCGGGGTGGAAATACCCCACGAAACCGGATTGCTCGGACATAGCGACGCCGATGTGGCGCTACACGCTTTGTCCGATGCTATTTTAGGGGCTGCCGCTTTGGGCGACATAGGAAAACACTTCCCCGACACCGACCCGGCCTACAGCGGTGCCGACTCGCGCGTGCTCCTTCGTCATGTAGTTGAACTTGTAGCCGCACGTGGCTACCGTGTAGGCAACGTCGACATCACAATCATGGCTCAACGCCCCAAAATGGCACCCCACATTGAGCAGATGCGACTCAACGTGGCAGCCGACCTCGGCGTCGACATCGACCGAGTTTCAGTCAAGGCCACGACAACCGAAAAACTCGGTTTCACCGGCCGGGGCGAAGGCATTGCTGCCATGGCAACAGCTCTAATCAGCAAATAACCCTCATGATTCTTCAGCAGATTGACATTTGCAATTTTAAAAACATAGCCTCAGCCAGTCTGGAATTCTCACCCAGCGTGAACGGACTGTTGGGCAACAATGGCATGGGCAAAAGCAATTTGCTCGATGCCATTCACTTCATGAGCCTGTGCAAAAGCTTCACAGGCGCTCCCGAAGCGATGCTCACCCGACGTGGCGAAACCTTTGCAACAGTCCGCGCCCGCTATCTTCGTCGCGGCCAGGAGGAAATACTCACACTCGGCATGGCCGAAGGCAAACGCAAATCGTTGCGTCGACAGGGTAAGGAATATGCACGGTTGTCGGAGCACATAGGCCAGTTCCCGTTAGTAATGTCGTCGCCCGACGACATCGAACTTATCCGCGGCACAGCCGAGTTGCGTCGAAAGCTCATGGACATTGTTATCTCGCAAACCGACGCTCGGTATCTCGATGCGCTGATTCGCTACAACCGAGCTCTGCAGCAACGCAATTCGCTGTTGCGCGACCAATGTGCCGACCCGAATCTATTCCTTGCAATTGAAACAGCCATGGACATGTCGGCAACCTACATCGTGGGGGCACGAATCGATTGGGTGAAACGGCTGACCGAAATCACGAACCGCTATCACACAGCCATAGCCGGACCCGATGCACCTCCCATACAGCTAAGCTATCTGTCGCCACTGGCCGAGGCCGGCTCATCACTGGCTCAGCTGCTCGACCACAATCGACATCACGACCGCATGCTACATCACACCTCAGTAGGCCCGCACCGCGACGATCTCGAAATGCTTCAGGACACACTACCGATGCGCCGTGCCGCCTCGCAAGGTCAGTGCAAGACGTTTGCCATTGCTCTGCGCCTGGCTCAATATGAGTTCCTGCGTCAGGCCAATCCGGCCGTAAAACCATTGTTGTTGCTCGACGATATTTTCGACAAACTCGACGCCACGCGAGTAGAGCGCATTATGGCGCTCGTAAGCGACACCGACCGTTTCGGCCAAATATTCATCACCGACACCAACCGCGCTCACCTCGACGAAATAATGTCGCGTACATCGGCCTCGCAAGGCTATGCCCTGTGGAACGTTGCGGACGGCCAATTCGAAAAACTCCACTGATTCCATGCGACGAACCGATCCACAGCTGATTTCCGACATCATACAGCAGTATATGCGTGCCGACGGGCTCGCTGACAAAGCTGCACGGCAGCAGGCCTCATATCTGTGGACCGAGGTAGTCGGTCCCGGAATCAACCGCTACACACTGCGGCGCTATGTCACCGACGACGGCATATTACACATCCACCTCAGTTCGGCTGTGCTAAAGCAGGAGCTGACCTATCAGCGCTCGCATCTTGTCGAAGCTCTCAACCGCGCCGTCGGCCAACAGGCAATACGCGACATCGTTTTCCACTGATTTGCAACTTGTCGGGTTTCGTTTGTCAAATTATTTTTAGTTAAATTGTTTCATAGATAGGAAACATTTACTATTTTTGCCAAAAACAGACGATATGACTGATAAACTCGACAATATAGGAAAACTGTTCGGATTGCGCAGAGAAGAATTGGGAATGACGCAGACTGAAATCGGAGAGAGAATTGGTGTTGGTCGTTCCACAATTTCCAAAATTGAGAGAGGAAAAGGGTTAACTTTCGATACGATCAATCGTATGGCTAATGCTCTTGACTCTGACGTAACTGTAGCTCTAACGCCCAAAGTAAATCATGGGAAAGAGATGATTGAATATGTAGTTGCCGCAATCAGCGAATTCGCAAAGCGCAATTCCCTGACGGTGAAAGAAGCCTCCAACTACCTCCTTAGGTTCAAAGGAATAGAATTTCTTGAGCAGTGTTATGCTGCCGAACATACATTATCGGTTAACGACTGGGTGGAAGATATAACTGCAGTATGCAAACGTAACGGAGGAGGTATATCATGAAACTTTACCATGGATCTAATGTGATGATTGACAAGGTTGATTTTTCACTATGTCATCCTTTCAAAGATTTCGGTTGCGGTTTCTATCTCACTGATAACATTGAGCATGCACGCAATATGGCTTTTCGGAGAGTAATGCGAACCGGTGGTAAAAAGTTCGTGACGTTGTTTGATTTTGACTACCAAGAAGCTGCGCGAAATCTGAAGATTAAGGTTTTTGATAAACCCTCCGAAGAATGGATTGAATTCGCAATAATGAATAGGAATGAGAGTATTGCACAACCGGCTCATGATTATGACATTGTCATTGGTCCGATAGCCGATGATTCGGTAGTCATGTCATTACGCTTGTTCCGCGATGGCTATATCTCAATTGCAGAATTGGTGAAACGTTTGGAATACAAAGAAATTAGCATTCAATATTTCTTTCACAACCAAAAGGCTGTGAACTACTTGAACCGAGTACTATGACAAAAGAGCAGATTTTTAAATTTCTACTTGAGGCTATTTCAACCGACATTATCGGCTGGCTCATACGCGACTACAAGTTCTCACTCAGTGAGGCGATTTCAACATGGTATAATTCCGAAACTTTCGAAAAGATGTCGGAGCCTAAAACCGGAATGTACATAGAAAGTTCTGCCTACAACTATGAATTTTTAAAACGAGAATTAACGACTGGCCGCTTCCAGGCATAATCACCCAGTTAGGATATTAATGTAGCTTGGGCGGCGAAAAATTGTTTTTGGAAATTACGGGGAAAGCGTTAACTTTGCGCCAAACGCTGATGCGGGGTGCCCGGTGGAAATCACCTGGCTGAGATGATACCCTCTGAACCTGACTTGGGTAATGCCAACGTAGGGAACGACACAGCATTTGACTGCATGTATTTTGCCATTTGATGCTCATTATAGCATTGCTTCAGCTGCAACGCGGTCAAGCAAATTCTCAATCCCATTTTATCGATAACCGGTTATCCGCATCGGCGTCAGAACAACCAACAATCTGACGTTTAACGATGCAATTAACCTACAAAACCATGCTTTCGGTGGCCGGATGCGACCCATCAGGCGGTGCCGGAATTATCGCCGATGTGAAAACCGCAACGGCCATGGGCGTTTATGCTATGGCAGCCGTGACGGCTGTCACAGCGCAGAATACGGTCGGTGTCACTGGCTACGAACCTGTCAGCGACAACCTTCTTCGCGAACAGTTGCGCGATGTGATCACCGACATACGTCCGGATGCAATTAAAACCGGAATGATTCCCACACGCAACCATGTCGAGATTGTCGCTGAAGCCATCCGCTTTCATGGCTTGAAAAATCTTGTGGTCGACCCTGTTGCTGTAGCAACATCGGGTCATGCTCTTGCCGCTTCCGACTCATTCGCTGCAATTGTCGAACTTCTGTGTCCGCTTGCAACATTAGTGACTCCGAATTTGCCAGAGGCTGCAAAAATGCTTGGCTGTGATGTCAGCGAATCTGATGCTGTCGATGCCGGGCTAAGTATCGTGCGGCTTACCGGAGCAAAGGCGGTGCTTCTAAAGGGTGGCCATGGAACAGGAAGCATGCTCATCGACACACTCGTTGAATGCGACGGAACAGTCACCTGCTTCGAAGTGCCACGTATCGACACCCCCAACACACATGGAACCGGATGCACGCTTTCGGCAGCGATCGCGTCGTTGCTTGCCTGTGGCCTGTCGGTGCGCCAGGCAGTCGGAGCCGGAACTGAGTGGCTCCACAAGGCTATTGAATCGGGTAGCCGCTACAGGATCGGCGATGGCCACGGACCGGTAAATCATCTCCATAAAATAATGAACCTTAAAGGATAAACCTCTTATTTACAGATATGAATATAACAATAAACAAACAGCAGCTGGAGATTCCGGAAGGCTCCACTGTGGCTTATGTTGCACAACAGCAGGGCGTGGCCGAGGGCAAAGGCGTAGCCATTGCCATGAACGGAACTGTTGTCAGACGCGACGCGTGGCCGACAACTGAAGTGCCTGAAAATGCATCAATTGTTGTAATCAAAGCTGCCTATGGAGGTTGAGAAGCGATTCCGCAACATAGTGATCACTATGCCACAGCCGGTCGACAACGAGGCCGGACGTATTGTGGCGTTGCTTGATGCCGACCCTACGCTGATTGTTCATCTGCGACATCCCGGACTTGGAGCCGATAGTATGGCTGAGATAATCGATGCTGTTCCCCCGCAGCTTCGCGGACGGTTGCGCCTGCACGACTATTTCGAACTGTTGCAGCAGTTCCCTGATCTCGGGGGGGTACATCTTAACAGCCGCAACCCGACAGCACCCGCCGGGGCAGCATCTGTGAGCCGCAGTTGCCATTCTTTCGATGAAGTCAGACGCGAGTTGCCTCACTACGACTATGTCACACTTTCGCCCGTGTTTGAATCGATCACTAAGCCAGGCTATGGAGCCGGAAGCGATCTGCTCGATCTTCCGTCCGATTTGCAGCGAACGGCAGTTGTGGCACTCGGAGGCGTCTGCCGGGGCGACGGACCGTTGCTGCGTCGACATGGATTTGCCGGCATGGCTCGAATGGGAAGTGTCTGGACTCACGACAATGGGGCACATCGTGTCGACATGCAGCTACAGTTCATCACCGATGCGCCCGACAGTGTTGATGCAACTGTTGCTCAGGCTTTGGCTGCTCTTGCTGGTGGCTGCCGCTGGACTCAGATTCGCATGAAGGATGCCGACGACAGCCGGGTGGAACAAGCTGCCCGGAGGCTGATGACACCCTATCGTCAGGCCGGTGCCGTGCTCATTGTTAACGACCGTGTCGATGTTGCCCGACGACTCGGAATGGACGGAGTTCACATCGGGAAAAACGATATGTCGCCTTCTCAGGCAAGGCATTTGTTGGGGCCTAAAGCTATAATAGGTGCCACTGCCAACTGCATCGACGACATCGTGGCGCTTTCCTCACAGCCTATCGACTATCTTGGCATAGGACCGTTCCGTTTCACTACTACCAAGAAAAAGCTTGCGCCCGTGATCGGGCTTGAGGGCTACCGTACAATCAATAACGAAATGCTAAGGCGTGGCATCACACTGCCTTACGTTGCAATCGGAGGCATAACCGCTGACGATATTGCTCCCCTCCACCGGGTCGGTGTCAGAGGAATCGCTATCAGCGGCGCCATTGCCCATGCTGCCTTTCCGGAGCAGGCAACAAGAGAGTTACTCAATATAATCAACGAACAATAATAACTGTATTAATCAATTATGAATACGGATGATATTCTAAAAATCGGCGACCGCGAGTTTAAATCGCGTCTGTTCGTCGGAACCGGAAAATTTTCATCGCCCGATCTGATGCTGAAAGCTGTTCTCGCCTCAGGCTCGGAAATGATAACTGTGGCCATGAAACGCATCAACTTGCTCAATGAGGCAACCGACGAAATGCTGACCCATATCAACCGCGACCATGTGCAGTTGTTGCCCAACACATCGGGTGCGCGCAATGCCGACGAAGCTGTTGTCGCCGCACAAATGAGTCGCGAGATATTCAACACGCCATTCATAAAACTTGAAATACACCCCGACCCGAAGTATCTGCTTCCCGATCCCATAGAAACACTCGAAGCAACCGAGCGTCTGGCCAAAGACGGCTTCACTGTGTTGCCATACATTCAGGCCGACCCGGTGCTGTGTAAGCGGCTTGAAGAAGTTGGTGCCTCGGCCGTGATGCCTCTTGCCGCCCCGATCGGCACAAACAAGGGTATGCGCACACGCGACTTCCTCGAAATAATAATCGAACAATCGCAGGTGCCAGTGATTGTCGACGCCGGTCTTGGGGCGCCGTCACACGCCGCAGATGCAATGGAAATGGGTGCTGACGCCGTGCTGGTCAACACAGCCATAGCTGTCGCCGGCAATCCTGTGGCCATGGCCGAAGCTTTCCGTTTGGCGACAATTGCCGGCCGCTCTGCCTACCTGGCCGGTCTGGGAACAGTTTGCAGCCATGCCGAGGCAAGTTCGCCGCTGACATCATTTCTTGACTAACCCGAACCAAACCATGCAACAATGAATATCGCAAATATCGACATCACATCATACCCTAACTCAGAGAAAATCCACGTCGAAGGTTCTCGACCCGACATCCGGGTGGCCATGCGCAGGGTAAAGCTATATCCTACCGTTAAAATTGAAAACGGACACCGTGTGGAGTACCCTAACGCTCCCGTAACCCTCTACGACACCAGTGGAGCTTACACCGACCCGTCGGTGACAATCGATATAAACCGCGGTTTGCCCGACATCAGAACCAAGTGGATCGAGGAGCGCGACGACACGGTGACTCTTGAATCAGTTTCCAGTCAGTATGGTCGTCAGCGGTTATCCGACCGCAGTCTTGATGCAATCCGCTTTCCACAGCTCCCGAAGCCGCGTGTAGCAAAATCGGGGCGACGTGTAACGCAGATGCACTATGCCCGCCTTGGCATCATCACTCCCGAAATGGAATATGTTGCCATACGCGAAAATCTCAACAACAAGGAACTCGGCATTGCCACACACGTTACCCCGGAATTCGTGAGGCAGGAAATAGCAGCCGGACGCGCGCTGATTCCGGCAAACATCAATCATCCCGAAGCTGAACCGATGATTATCGGCCGTAATTTTTCGGTGAAAATCAATACCAACATAGGCAACTCGGCCCTGTCGAGCGGCATCGAGGAAGAAGTAGCCAAGGCGGTCTGGAGCTGCTACTGGGGCGGCG
>CAYQYL010000030.1:0-23992 GCA_964421745.1 uncultured Muribaculum sp.
CAAAGAGTTTTTCCGCACCATTTCCTAATTTTGCACTTGCTTGTTGAGAGTAGGAACCGAAGTATGGTTTTGAAAAGTGGGAAAAGTTGGCTATCTTTGTGAAGAGAAGTAATTATGCCATGTTAATTTTTGATTATCACTACGTAAAAAACGTTGTTTTTTCGCGCGCGTTTGCAGTAGTAGCATGTGTCGCGCTATGTTCGGCCACAATGACAGGGAGTGGTCAGGGACAGGATAAGTCGAACCGCACGTCGCTTCTGAACCGTAAGGTTATCGAGTCGTGGGAGAACGGGACAGCCGGATTCACGGCTTCGCATCGCGACACACGGCTGAAGACTCAGGGAGCCGTACCGGGTTGGTCGACGAAAGTGTATGACGGCGAGCAATGTCTGTCGGCAAAGTTTCCGAAAGGTGAGGCAGCCAACACGCGGCGCATACTTTCAAAAGACTTTCCGGAAGGACTGGACCTGGCAGGGCGCACGATGATTGAATACGGAATCATGGCAGCTGAAGGACCCGGCAAAGATTTCTTCACCACACTGACTCTTTTCGACAAGAAAGGAAACCGGTTTGAATGCGAAGCTTATTTTATTCCGTCGCTGTGGCGAGGAATTTTGTTTGATGTTTCGGATTGCGGATTTCTGTCGGACATACGCAGGATAGAGATTGCGGCGTGGTGCGATTCGCCGAAGCCGTGGGACACGCCCAACATTATGATCGACGGTTTGTGTGCGGGCACAGTTGCCGATATGGATTTCAACACTCCGGGATCGGAGAAGGCTTTCACATCGGTCGGGAAAGGTAAACTGAGCCGACGCGATGGAATTCTGCGCTACGATTTCAAGAGAGGCTCGGCTCTGGAGTTCCGTGCCGACACATCGAACAACAATCTTTACAATCCGCCGCTTGAAGTGCGCAATACGCTGCGATTAGTAATGCAAAACAAGAGCAATGCCGACAGTCTGCGCATCAGTTTTATTACGGAATCAGACACAGTTTTTGACCATCTAAAATCGAAAGCTATTGCCATTCAGCCAAATTCGGCAATGCAGGTTGTTGAGGTGAATCTGAGCGACAACAGGCATGCCAACGGGCATCTGAAAGGTTTCCGCATCGAGCCATCGGGCAAGGGGGGGACTCTGCTGATTGACCGGATTACGTTTGAGCGCGAGAGTCCGATTTTGCCAAACGCCGGGAAAATTCTTTCGTGTAAGGCCAATGGCTCACACCTGACGGTACGCGGGCAAGTAGACAACAGTTATCTAACACCCGGTGCACGTCTGCAGCTACGCCATGCCCCACTCTACCGCAGCGAGTTGCCTGCCGACAGCCTGGAGCTGCTGGGAGAATGCGCGGCGACAAAGCTGTTTGCGCTCGCTGGTATTCCCAACAGCCGCCTCAACGGAAAGATGACTCATCTGAGTTCACGCCTGGCAATGTATCTGAAGTCGAGCGACGGCACGCTCACTCCTGTGGGGGAACCGTTTTACATTGAAAACTGGCGTGATTTCTGCAGCAACCCCTACGCATTCGAAAACCCCGCAACGATTTTCGCCGTTGAAGACTACGGTGCAAAAGGTGACGGGTTTACAAACGACAATGCGGCCATTCAGCAGGCAATAGACGCGGCAGCAGAAGCGGGCGGAGGTACGGTTGTTCTGTCAGCTGGCGCTGATGGGCGCGAACGCGAATATCTCGCAACCGACCTTCGGCTGAAAGGGAATGTGACGCTTTTCGTAGCACCGGGAGCTGTTTTGCGTCAATCGGGAATTGCGGACCACTATACCTCTTACCGACTGGACTACGGCCATGACAATATCATTCCCGGTATACCTTGGACCCACAGCATGTACACAAACATGCCGCTGATATTGGCTAAAGACACCCACAATATCAAGATCACCGGCGGAGGTAAAATCCGAATGGATGACACATACAGCGAAAACCGTTCATGGACACATTATGCAAAGAATTGCTCGGATCGTATTCACATAGTGCCTATAGCAGTATGCAACACGAATCATGTGGAGATTTCGGACATCGATATAAACCGCTGCAATAACTATCACACGATTTTCTACCGTGCCGATTCTGTTTATATCGGCAACGTGAAACTGGTTGAGGTTGCTTGTCTGAGCGGCGATGGAGTGAGTCTGGGCAACGCCGTGACAAACGTTAATATCGACCGACTGATTTTTGAGTCGAACGACGACGGAATAGTGCTTGCCAGCAGCTATAAAGATCCGCGAGGAGGCAATTGGAGAGAGCGCGTCGACACAATAGACTCGTCGGTGCGGAACATAAACGTGTGTCATTCCTACATTGACTCTAACCGTGGAGGAGGTGGCAAGGCGATAGCTTTCATTCCGTGGGGATCGACGAATCCACGACAGGACTACAATGAAATCGACAATATCCGTGTGACAGACTGTGTACTGCGTGGAGGACACTCGGTCGGGACATGGCCTGACAATCCGTTTGACGGTAAAGTGTTTATGGGCGATGAGCGTGACGACTATGCGCCGGTGAAAAACATAGACATCCGCGGCAACGAATATCTGAGCCTGTGCGACCTGATGTGGGTTGAACCAACAACATTTGTCACCGACTGCGGTATAAAGAGCAGCAGTCAGCTCAAAAATCCGGAGTTTGCCGACCGCACAGCGTACTGGAGCCGGACCGGCAAGGTGACTGCCGTGCGCCCTGGACTGATTGAGATTGACGGAGGTTGCCTCTACCAAGGATTGACGCTTGAGCCAGGCACTTATCGCATTACGCTCGACGGAGATGAGGGCGCAGTTGCGTTTGCAGCCAAGCCGGACAGCACCGAAAATTTGTGTAACGAAGAGGGGCAATTCGCAATCGACGCAGAAGGGCTGCAGCTTGTAGGCGCTAAAGCCGATGGGAAAGCCCGGATAATGAGAGTGATTCTTGAAAAAATTAACTAATACACATAACCACAATGAAACTACAAAAACTTTTTGCACTGGCCGTGACAGCAGTGTGCACACTATCGGCAGCGGCACAGTGGACACCGACAGCGAAAGTGTTTGACGTTGCCACACCTGAAATGAAGGTTTTCCTTCCAACGAAAGAGCTTGCAACAGGACGCGCCGTTGTTGCCTGCCCTGGCGGCAGCTACCTGGGCCATGCAATAGCACATGAAGGCTGGGACTGGGCGCCGTTTTTCAATAAACAGGGCATTGCTCTGATCGTGCTCAAATATCGTATACCAGAAGGGGACCGCAGCAAACCGATTTTGGATGCAGAAGCAGCAATAAAAATGGTTCGCGACTCGGCTCAGGTGTGGGGCATCAATCCTGAAGATGTCGGCATCATGGGCTCGTCGGCCGGCGGTCACCTTGCCTCGACCATAGCCACCCACTCTACCGGCAAAGCAAAACCAAACTTTCAGATACTATTCTATCCGGTGATTTCAATGGAGCTTCCGCTTGGCCACCCGATGACACGCGAAAATTTCCTCGGCCCGAACCCCACCAAGGAACTTGAAGCTGAGTACTCAAACCACAAACAGGTGACAAAAGACACTCCGCGAGCTTTCATAGCGACATCGGACGACGACGAGATGGTGCCGGCGGCCAATTCCGCTGAATACTATCTTGCGATGACAAAAGCCGGCGCCCCCGCTACGCTCCATGTTTATCCGACAGGACGCCACGGCTGGGGTATCCTCGACTCGTTTGTTTACCAGAACGAGATGCTGGCCGACCTTTCGTCGTGGCTTCGCAGCTTCTAAAACAAGCATTCAGCAATAACAGACTAAGCATCAATAATCTACAGCTTATAATCAGGTAAACCGGCGTCCTTCAGACGCCTTACTATCTGCGCCTTATGCCCGGCACGTGTCGCAAGCTCCACGTGCCGGGTTACTAATAATAACGTCCTAACGGACGTCAAGGCCGGTACACCAGAAATGGCATCCAAAGCGGCCTGATTATAAAACATCAGCCCCCTACACCATTTTAATTCTCGGGTAAGAACTGCAATTATGAAACAAACTCCATTGTAGCAAATGTTGAACCGAGAGTTAAATAAAAACGTTAAGATTATAAAACAGAGATAAAGATGATGCATCCGGTATTGATAAGTGCTATTGGACTCGGATTGGCCTCACTGCTTGGGTCGGCAATAGGTATGTTTGTGAAAAACATATCGCACAAGCTTAATGATGTTTTTTTAGGATTCTGCGCGGGGATGATGCTTGCTGCCTCGATAGTGTGTCTTATCATGCCGGCGATCGATATGGTGAGTCCGGTTCAATGGTGGCAAATTGCATTGGGTGTAGTGTGCGGAGTAGCCCTGATCGGAGCACTAGACTATGTGACTCCTCATCTACATCGCCTGACAGGACTTGAAATTGAACAACACTCTCACAACCGCCATTCGGTGAACCGCGTTCTTCTGTTTGTGCTTGCGATAGCGTTGCACAAGCTGCCCGAAGGAATGGCAACGGGAATTGTGTTTGAAGGCACCGATTTGCAGAATGCGATGGCGGTTTCGCTGACAATAGCCCTGCAGAATATTCCGGAAGGGATGGTTGTGGTCACGCCACTGATAATGATTGGGTTGGGATATGCGCGCACGTCGCTGGTTGCGCTGTCGGTAGCTGCAATAGAAGTTGTGGGTGTCTATCTTGGTTATATGCTCGGAGGAATTACAGAGCTTCTGCTGCCGTTTTTACTGGCAATGGCCGGGGGCGCGATGCTCTATGTGATTTCCGACGAAATGATTCCTGAAACCCACTCGCATGGCTATGAAAAGTATGCGACCTACGCTCTGATAGGCGGGGTAATGGCGATGTTGCTTATTGAATCGCTGGCCGGTTGAGATTGCGCAATTCATCGATATTAATCAACCCGTTGACAACGGCATATATCGTCAGACCGGCCGGTGAATGAATCTGGAGCTTTTGCGTTATGTTGCGACGGTGAGTGGTGACGGTATGCACCGACAGACACAGACGGTCGGCAATCTCTTTGTTTGACAGCCCGCGGGCAACGTTGACAAGTATTTCCTTTTCACGCTGGCTCAATTGACCGGCGGCATCCGAATCGGACGTGTCGCAAGGTTCATCGCCATTGTCGCGAACAGGTTGAGCCTGTTCAATCTGCTGTTCGAGCTGGCGAACGGCCGGAATCAACAGCCGATCCTCAACACGGCAGTGCGACATCAGATCCTGTTCGCAATTGATTATGTCGAACAGCACTGCGTTGAGCAGATTGTTTTCACGCTGAGGCAGATAGCGCACAATGAGATCTTTAAGCTCTTTTAGCTTAGTGTGGATCTGGTGGTGGCCCGACGCAAAGATGTCGATATTGTACTCTTCTGATATATCTCCCGACAACAGAGTGTTGATGTATGAGAACACGTTGCGGTTTTCATACTCCATGTGGCGGCGCACCTCGTCGGTGTAGGCATCGTAGAACTGCAAAATGAGCATCGCCACCTGATCGCGCCCCGAACAGTCGACAGCCTCGATGAGCTTTCGCCTGATTAGCGGCATGTTGAATTCCAGAAAATAGGAATGGGCGTGTTTAAGATAATCCATCAACGGCCCGATCGACACCTGATAACCACCGGCGTCCTGAAACGAAATGAAATTGCACACAGCCAAAAATGTAGGGCAATCGACCGACTGTTCGCGGCAAACATCGTCGACTGTTTTGTCGGCAAACCCAAGCGAGATGCCGAAACGGCTCATAGCCATAAGCAGCAGCGAATTGTGGCTGACAAGCTGCACCATTTTCAGTGTGGGTGTATATTGAGATATTTCAGGCATTGGAATCTTGTTTTGGTGATGCAAAATTACTAATTAAAAATCGGCATGCAAATACCTAAAAGTGATTACTTTCCCCTACTCCGCCATGGATAGCCACGCGAGTGAGTATCTCGGCCACAACCGCGGATTTACCTAAATTTGGGTATTGCCCGATGCGCGGGTGCGCACTAACTTTGCAACATGATTGTTGAACAAATTACAGGCTTCACAGCCATTGTGTAATGAATAGGTTTATAGGGGAAAGCTATAACAGCAGCCGGCAGCGATGAAGAATCGCCCAATTTCGGCCGGACACTGTTAGCCAATTGGCCGGACACTCGTGCAGAGTTTCCGGCTTTTTTGGCACAAAATTTTGTATTGATTCTGCAAAGACAGTGTATTATAACATTTATTAAGTATTATTTCACACTTTTTAAGCATCTGGGGGGGGGTAATTTTATATACATTTGTAATCGAACGATTTTTATAAACCAATCATAAGTCCCCGATTATGAACAAGTCTGTTATTGGCCATTATCGAGTGATTCCGAGTCTTAAGATAGTAGCAGTTCTACTGATTGTGATATTATCAGGTTGCTATGAACCGGAAAAGGACAAGGAAAAATTGTTGCCGCACATTACGGTGTGGAATCGCACCGATGAGAACTTAACAGTGCTGTTGTTACCTTCGGGATTGCCGCTGAAGTATTCGGCTGACAGGAAGTATTACAGTGTGGGTGAGTATGCGCCTGAAAGCGTTGAAGCATGCTATTATTACTATTCGAAAGAAAATGTTGACGGCGACCACACGTTTTTTTCGTTTAGTAAAACATTGGAAATATATGTGTTCGACACTAACACATATCACACCTACAGCCATAAGGAGTTGTTACAGACACAACAGTATCAACTGGCGCACACTCAAGTGAAGAAAAAGGAACTTGACTACTATGGTGGATTTTTCACAATAGATCGCAACGAAGGAGTGTACACAATAACAATCGCAGAGCAATGAAATTACACAAAATATTAATAGCATTTTTCGTAATCCTTTCAAGTTGTATTCCACCTGATGAGGACGAAACACGGGCTTGCGAACCAATATTCTTCGTTAATCAGAGCGACAGCGATGTGTACTGCATTTTTTATTACGGTAACGAGCTTGTGGAAAAAGGAGCTTGCTACTCGCAAACAATGCTGAAAGTTGACAAACCGATACCTCTTGAAAAAACAGTGGATATATATGTGTATAATCTGGCTGAATATGAAGAATATCAACAAGGCAACATTTCCCGGCCGCCGCGTATCGGCGAATTAGAATTGACAGTGTCGATGCTACGGAAGCAAGATATGATTGTTAAATATCCATTTGCAGAGCAGCCTTTATGAAACGATTATTATTGACATTACTATGTCTGACAGCTTTGACTGTCTTCGCACAGGAGAACCGCTACTACACGGACACCGGAAAGATGACAAACTACTGGGGCATAAGGGTTAACTACGATCATCATACTGCTTCATACGGGTGGTTTTGCGGACATGAATATCTGCCTTTTGGTGCAGGTTCAGGCGTTTCAGCAGGGGGTGTCTATCACTGGAGTTTCGGCAAACGTTTTTTCCTTGAACCAGGAGGCGAGTTATATTATAACACCAATGGAATTACAAGCGATTTTTATAATGAGTATCTAAAGGATACGGGAACGCTATCGACTATGGGAATACGTGTTCCCGTGAAAATCGGTATAGCATTTCACACAAAACATGGTTGTGTCCTTTTATACACGGGAGCCTCGGAGAGTTATTCATTTTACGGTAGGGAAAAAACAGAATTTAAAAATCCGGAAATTCCGAAAGTCGACCGAAGTGCGTTCAAAACGATAAAGCGATTCGAAACACATGTGTGTCTGGGAGTAACCTATGCACACGGAAAGCTCTGCTACGCTTTTAATCTCAACTTCGGCGTGGCAAACAATCTGCGTTTGAAAGATTATTCTACATATCGATCCATTGTCCAATTAGGCGTGGGATATAACTTTTAAACTACTCTTTATAAACCAACTACAACATTTCAGTTTATGGAGAAATATATAATTGGTAAGATGAAAGATATCAAATTCTTTAATGGATGCTGCAAGATTGCTTTGATAGCGATTATGTGTGCGTTTGTATTGAACTCGTGTTTAGATGATGCTACGCCATTTTCGGATAATTATAGTCAGGAGATTGTAATTGAGAATAATTTGGACAATGGAGTAGTTGTCACGTTTGTGCCTGCTAACATTACCCCTAAATTGTTGAAACGGGAGGTATATTGCAAATCAACGCCTATTGGACCGAAAGAAGTAGGAAATTGTCTGTATTATGTGTCGTACTGCGGTGACTTCTTTTCTGTCAGCAACGAGATGGATGTTATTGTTGTTGACAATGATGTGTTTTCGACTTACAGTATTGAAGATATAATCCTGTCGGCTGACAAACAACTGTGCCGATGCACATTAGACAAAGCGAAACTACTCTTGAGCGATGCCGTTGGGCGAATCGACGTATATGACAATGAAGTGAAACTAATTTTCGGATATTGAGGCTATGAAGAAAATAATTATCGCTTTGTGTCTTGCTTTGGCGTGCATGTTAAATGCCAAGGCAGAAAGAAATGACGATGCGTTAGAATTGGATTCTATTGCCGGATTAACCAATTATTTTGGAATCAAAATAGCCTTGACTGTAGAATCTCCACCAAAAGTGATTGCAAATGGAAGTAAGGTGAAATGTTTCACCAGATCGCCGGGTATAGAAATAAGCGGTGAATATCACCGACAATTTACACGACATCTATTTATAGAACCCGAAATAGGCTTGTACTATAAGAGGTTCTATCAATTGTCAGACTTCTACAACAGATATATGCGCAGTGGTCACATAGATATTGTTGGGATGAATATGGGATTCGATGTCGGGCTGTCGAAACGATATAAGGAATGTTTCTTTTTCGTGAAGACAGGACCGGAGGTAGATTTGGGTCTGTATGGAAATGAAACGGCAACATTCCTAAAAGGCTGGGGCGAAGATGTTGAGCAGAATGCATACAAATCGCTGAATAGGTTTAATGTTCTCTGGAATATTGGATTCGGAGTCAGTCGGCGACGCTTTAAAATGGGAGCTGACTGGGGAATCGGGTTGACCGATTACGTGAGTAAGTATGATATCTGCGTCCGAAATAAAGTGTTCAAACTATATGTTGGATTTAATTTTTGATAACTAACATGAAAAGATTGATTAAATATGTGAGTTTAATTGTAATGCTCTATTTAAGCTCATGTTGTGAAGGTCCTGCCTTCGCATCATCCGATCCAATATTTTTTACGAACAATAGCAGTGAAACCATAATCGGGTTGTTCACATACTATGATTGCGATGGATATGATCCACTGATAAAGTACCCATTCAAATGTCGGCCTAATGAAAAAGTTGGATTTCCTTTTACAAGACACTATGAAAGGCCGATAGCAGTAAAGATTTACCGACAAGGTGATGTGGACTTCGAAACTATTAATTACCTGCCGGCTGAACCCTTGGCATGCTATCTGCTCTGGCCCGATGAGTTGCGAAAACACCAGTGGTCGTTTACGTATCCGCCGTCGGAGGAGTGGATGCAAAGCGGTATTGAAGACCTGAAATAAGTAAAACCATTATAAACCAACTAAAACAATCGGAGATTATGAAGAAAGTAATGATTTTGGCAGCGCTGATGCTTGTCGGCGTATTGCAGGGAATGAGTCAGGAAACGGAGAACCGCTATTATGAGCCGGCTAACTCGGAAACCGACACACCAAAAGGATTCTGGGGTGTGCGCGTAAACATAGACGTTACTGTTCCGGGCGAAGTGAAAGACGACGGTGTTGGCGTTGAGATGTTCAATCCGGGTCCGGGACTATCGGTCGGAGCTATTTATAACGTGCCTATAAACAAGCGGTTTTATTTTGAACCGGGTTTGTATCTGCAACTTCATAACACCGGATATAAGAAAAAGTATATTGATGTTGACAATGCCAATATGCTGGAGTATGCCATGAGAGTTCCGCTGTTGTTCGGCATTAAATTTCCTACGCGTACAGGCTTTTTTACGATAACAACAGGCCCGGGCTTGAGTGTTGGACTTAGCGGTAAGACACATGTGAAAGATTACGGCGAAACAGCGAGCATCGATATGTATAAGGACGGAATCAGACGGTTCGACCTGAACTGGAATGTAGGATTTGCTATTTATTTCAAAGACTATATGATAGGATTAAACGGCTACTACGGACTGCTGAATTCGTTGAAAGACGGCGATGGCGCGTCGTGGCACCAGAACTATATTACAATCGGTTTCGGATATAATTTTAAATAAAAACTGCTTTGCGAAAACTTAACATGGGTTGGGTTGTTATATTAGTATAATCAACTATAACCCATGTTAACTATGAAAAAACTATTCTGTTTATTATTGGCTCTGCCATTAATGTTTTTAGCATCGTGTAACGACGATGACAAGGTGCCTCAGTTCGACGTGAAGGTCGTGTTTGGCGAAGGTGTGACTGTTGACAACAATGTGATCACAGTTGAACAGGGTCAGCCGGTTTCGATTGAATCGGTTTCGCCCGTTAACTCCAACGCTAAGGAAATCGCATTCGGTCCGGTGACCTATCAGCTCGATTACGGCACAGGCCTGACCGTTAACGTTCAGCCTTACGCAATGACATTCGAAACCGCAACTCTGCCTGTAGGCACACACCGACTCAACATGACTTTCCCGGTTTATGCCGTTGGCTATAGCGTTGCAAGATCTGTTGTTTCGTATGAACTGGTTGTAACAGAACCGTCGGAAACTCCCGATGCACCTTCGAATGGTGGTGAATACGTTGTAACACCTCATGTTTCGGCAGACTAACCGCCGGAGTTTAAACCTAAAAAAAACGGCATGGCGCCCACGTGGGTGCCATGCCGTTGTGCGTTATATCGGTCACGCTTTTACAGTTTGCTTCCAAGCGACTGAAGGACGTCGCGTATCTTCTGATAGGTTGTGATTCGCGTTGGCACCAAAGGCAGGCGAAGTTCGTTTTCGATCATACCCATTGCATGGAGCAGACACTTGACACCGGCAGGGTTGCCGTCGACAAACAGCAACGAGAAGAGTTCGGTGAAACTGTGGTGGATCGGGAGCGCGTGCTGGTAGTCGCCTTCGAGAGCCATGCGCACCATTCGGGAAAATTCGCGGGGGAAAGCATTGCCGATAACTGAAATCACACCAACGGCTCCGAGTGTGATGAGCGGGAATGTGATTCCGTCGTCGCCGGAGATAACCATGAAATCGTCGGGCTTGTTCTTAATGATTTCGTCCATCTGCTGGATGTTGCCCGACGCCTCTTTGACGCCGACAATTTTTCCGGGGAAATCGACAGCCAGGCGCAATGTTGTTTCGGCAAGCATGTTCACCCCGGTCCGGCCGGGAACATTGTAGAGAATCACGGGCAGACTGGAGGCAGAAGCGATAGCGCTGTAATGCTGATAGATTCCTTCCTGAGAGGGTTTGTTATAGTATGGAACGACTGAAAGGATTGCGCTGAATGCATCGAGCGGCGTCGATTGAATTTCGTTGACAACAGCTGCGGTGTTGTTGCCACCAATGCCGATAACAAGCGGAACTCGACCGGCCACACGTTCAGCGATGAATGTGCGCAATTCGGCTTTCTCGGAGGCACTTAAAGTGGCAGTTTCGGCAGTTGTACCGAGCACAACAAGATAGTCTACTCCATTTTTAATCTGATATTCAAGCAAGCGAGCCAAGGCAGCGAAATCGATCGATTTGTCTGCCTTGAAAGGAGTTATCAGGGCAACGCCCATACCTTTTAGATTGATTCGAGCCATACAGGACTTTATTTCTTTGACACAAAGGTAGCGATATTAACGCTAATGTGCAAAAAACGCAGCTAAATTACCCCCTCAACAAACTTCGCAATTTGCGCGCTGCCCATAGGACAGTTATTGTAAGAACTATTGAAGAAACAATGCGGGCTGTTATGCCGGAAAGGATCAGGACGGCAATCAGTGACAGCCCGACAAGAAGCATACACACCGGAAGAATACGCCGGCAGGATGACCCGTAACGGAAACCATACACTTGCCGGGCAACAATGTAGTAAAGCACCGTGTCGGCACTGTAAACAACCACTGTTGCAATTCCGAAGCCGTCGATTCCCCAAATCAGATAAGAAAGACACATGGCAGTTGCGAAAACAGCGTTGCAACCGAGCCCCTCCAGACAGAAATATAACATACGGTTGCCTTTGGCCAGTGTGATATAGCCCAACGGATAGGAGAGCGAGCGCATGAACATTCCGGCCGACATCCACTGCAGCATCGCTGTCATCGGCAAAAAGCTGTCGGTGAACAGCACCTCGATCACCAGCGGAGCTGCCAACATGAGAGCCACAGCAATGGGAGCTGCGAGCAGTGCAACGAGTTCGGCCTGACGTCGCACAGTCTGTTGCCATTGAGCCGGGTTGTCGATACACTTCATCAGGCGGGGGAAATAGTCCATAGCCATGGCAGCAAAAATCATGGCCACGCACTGGTTGCCAACCGATGTTCCGGCGCTATAGTAGCCAAGATCATCGTATGTGCCGACATATCCTACGAAAACATTAACCCCATAGACAGCAGCCTGTGTCAGCACACCGGCCATTGTCAGCACCATACCGAATCCCAACAATCGTCGCGAAACCGGCCACAGCTCCTTGATAGGGATCTTGCAGGACATCCTGACACCTGCTTCACGCAAGGCTTTTACACAATTGTAGCGATAGACCGCACATGCTATCAAAGCCATGACAGCCAATGCGGGCACAATGGCCGAAATGCCGTAAACCCAATACATCGGCACCGCGGCACACAACCCGACAGCAGAGGCCAACACAGACGACCGGCTAAGGCGTTTAAGCTCTCTCATTCCCTGCATTATTGCCACTTCATTGGAACCGGTCATCTGCAACCACACTACAGCACCTATCAGCAAGAAACTGAAGCTCCACGAATCAGAACCAAACGTCAGACGGCTGAGCAAAACGGAAAACAGGGCACAAAACAGTGCCGCACATAAACCGGTGAAAAACGTGGCCAGCCTTGCAGCAGCAACAAGTCGCTGCAGTCGAAGGCGAGTGTCGGTATCCTCACCTAACACAGCCACATCGCGTGCAGTGGCAACAGGCACACCCAACGAGGCAAGTTGCTGAATGGTAGCTGCCGATGAGGTAAAAAGTGCAGACACACCCATGCCCGTCTGGCCAAGAAAGATCGCTACGAATTTTCCCCGCAGCAACGACACAGCCATCTGAAAAGCCTGGACACCCCCGAAAATTTTCATTCCGCGGAAGATGTTGCCGTAGCTATTTGAAGAAGTCTGTTCCATTGGCCTATTTTCAGCAAATTTAGCATTTCCGGAGCTAAATATCAAACATTATTAAACCGAAGCCTTGCGTTAAGGTTATTACACCATTATTTCGTAACTTTACAAGTTGCACCAACTAAGCAAATTTTGGACATGGATTCAGACAACATATATATTAAAGGCGCACGCGTCAACAACCTGAAGAATGTAGACGTCGAGGTGCCTCGCGGAAAACTGGTAGTAGTCACCGGAGTCAGCGGCTCCGGCAAATCGTCGCTGGCATTCGACACATTGTATGCCGAGGGGCAGCGACGCTATGTGGAGAGTCTGTCGGCCTACGCACGACAGTTCCTCGGGAAAATGGCAAAACCTGAAGTCGACTTCATTCGCGGACTGCCGCCGGCAATTGCAATCGAGCAGAAAGTTAACACCCGAAATCCGCGATCAACAGTAGGAACTTCGACCGAAATATACGACTATCTGCGCTTGGTTTTCGGGCGCATGGGCGTGACATATTCCCCAATTTCGGGCCAAGAGGTGAAAAAGCACACGGTTGAAGACGTTGTAGCAACGGCCGCAACATACGCCGATGGAACGCGAATGGCTGTTGCTGCGCCATTGCATGTGCCCGCAAACCGACCGTTGCGACAACACCTTGAAGTGTTGATGAAAGGCGGTTATTCCCGACTTGTCACAGACGACGGACAATTTGTTGATATCGAGCAACTGCTTGCTTCTGATAAACTTCCGGAAACCGATTTATCATCCGCGTTGCTGCTGATCGACCGATTGTCGCAAAGCAACGATGCAGACAGCGTCAGCCGCCTGGCCGACTCATCGGAAACGGCATTTTTCGAAGGCCACGATGAAATGACGCTTCTTGTATGGGACAACGGCACGCTGCGCCGGCATGAGTTTTCGAAACGTTTCGAAGCCGACGGCATAACGTTCCGTGAACCGAACGAACTTATGTTCAATTTCAACAATCCTTACGGGGCATGCGAAACATGTGAAGGATTCGGAAAAGTGCTTGGCATAGACCCGGCGTTAGTTGTCCCCGACCCTACTCTGTCGGTCTACGACGATGCTGTCAAATGCTGGCGTGGCGACAAAATGAGCGAATGGAAACGCGATCTGCAACATATAGCTCCTACCATAGGGTTTCCGATTCACAAACCATACTGCGAACTCTCGCAAAATGAGCTCGACATGCTCTGGCACGGCAAAGGAGCATTTACAGGTATCGACGGTTTCTTCAGAATGATCGACGAAAACCAGCATAAGATACAATATCGGGTTATGCGCGCCCACTACCGTGGAAAAACAACATGCCCAACGTGTGGCGGATCGCGTTTGAAACCGGACAGCGCCTATGTGCGTGTGGCCGACCACACTCTTCCCGAACTTGTTAAGATGCCGGTCAGTGAGCTAAAAGAATGGTTTGATAAAGTCGAGCTTTCGCCGCAACAGACAGCGATTGCCTCGCGTCTGCTCACCGAGATCTGCAACCGGTTGGAATTTCTATGCGATGTCGGGCTGGGCTACCTGACACTCGACCGTACCAGCAATACGCTGTCGGGCGGAGAGAGTCAGCGCATCAATCTGGCAACGTCGCTCGGAAGTTCGCTAATGGGTTCGCTTTACATTCTCGATGAACCAAGCATAGGGCTGCACTCACGCGACACAGACCGACTGGTGAAAGTGCTCAAACATTTACGCGACATTGGCAACACAGTAGTTATCGTAGAGCACGATCAAGACATAATGACGGCGGCCGATTATCTGATTGATGTGGGTCGCGACGCCGGCTCAAACGGCGGTAATATAATCTGGCACGGAAATGTCGGAAAACTTCCGAAAAAGTCAGAGTCGTACACGGTTAACTATTTGAATGGTACAATGTCGATCGATGTTCCGCGTCAGCGCCGGCGTTGGCGCGACAGCATCGAGGTTCTGGGCGCATCGGAACACAACTTGAAAGGAATAGATGTGAAATTTCCACTGGGTGTGCTCACCGTTGTCACCGGAGTGAGTGGTTCGGGGAAATCGACACTGGTGCGCGACATTCTCTATCGGGCCGTAGCACGACACTTCGACACAGCAACAGATGCTCCGGGGCGACATAAGGCAATCCGGGGCGATCTGAACCGTATCGGTAACGTTGAGTTTGTCGACCAAAATCCGATTGGCCGTTCATCACGCTCGAATCCGGCCACCTATCTTAAAGCATACGATGAGATACGCCGATTGTTTGCCGATCAGCAGGTGTCGAAACAGATGGGTTTTACGCCGGGGCATTTTTCATTCAACGCCGAAGGAGGCCGATGTGAAGAGTGCAAAGGTGAAGGCACAATCACCATTGAGATGCAGTTTATGGCAGATATCGTGATACCATGTGAAGCCTGCCACGGCCAACGCTTTAAACCGGAAATCCTCGATGTGCGCTATCGTGGCAAAAACATCAGCGATGTACTCAACATGACTGTCGACGAAGCAATCGAGTTTTTCAGCGAGGGAAACGAAAAAAAGATTGTGAACAGATTGCGTCCTCTTCACGACGTCGGTTTGGGATATATTAAACTCGGCCAATCGTCGTCGACGCTCTCCGGAGGTGAAAACCAGCGAGTGAAACTGGCCTACTATATCGGACAGGAAAAGCCGAATCCGACACTATTCATTTTTGACGAGCCCACCACCGGTTTACATCTCAACGACATCAACACGCTTATGAAGTCGCTCAACCGCCTCATAGATCAAGGACACACTGTGGTGATTATAGAGCACAACCTTGATGTGATTAAATGTGCCGACCACGTGATTGACATCGGTCCCGAAGGGGGCGATCGTGGTGGGAATGTCGTAGTGTGCGGCACACCGGAAGACGTCGCTGCCTGCGAAAAATCATACACAGGACGCTATCTGCGCGACAAACTTAAGAGCCTGCCTGACAATAAATGTTAACGATAGGCTCTTAGATTTGAAGCAAAAAAAAGACACTGACTCAAGATCTTGGGTCAGTGTCTTTTTTTTGTATCACAACGGATTCAATCCATCAATTTGTCGACGCGAAGTGTTCCATCGGCATATCGCGTTCTAACAATTGTGGGTTTACCATTCTTCGGGGCAGAAAGCTGCTTTCCGGCAAGATCAAAATATTCAACCGAAGCTACACCTGCAGGCGATGCAAATAGGTTGTCAATACCCGATGTCGACGGATTGGCAAGCTGAGCAATCTGGTCGGCAGACATCGGATAGTTATAAACGCGCACGTCGGCCATCGCACCGCTGAACAGAACATCGTCGGACGCCTGACTACGTCCAAGATAGCTGAGCATTGTGTTTCCGGACTCAACGCAATAGCGGGCGGTTCCGCACAGTTGTCCATTTAAATACAGTGACATCGTTGAACCACTTACAACGGCAGCGACATGGTTCCAGCTGCCTTCGGCCAAAGCATCGGTGTCGACCGACGTAACATCGTCGCCTTGCTGCGCAATCAGACGCATACGCCCATTATCGGAAGCTGCCAAAGAGAGTGATGCTTCGTGTGCCATGCCGAAATCGAATATGTGTTGCGGTCCGTCGCCACCGTCGCAGCGTACACGTGCCATTACTGTCATTTCCGGCATATTGCATAGTGAATATGGCAACTGCAACCACTGACCGTCGGCAAATGCCAAAGCTTTGTGGGAATCATCATAGCCGCCGACGAATACGGGAATCTTAGCTGCGCTGACAGCGAAACCATTCATTGTTTCGTCGTCGATATCTGAATTGAAAGCATACATTGCCTTCAAAAGTGAGGTCTTAGCAGCGGTTGCCGAAACAGGAGCCGATGCAGCCGAGCGATTCTGCGACAAATCCTCCGCCACTATCTTGTAAGAATAAGCTTTACCGGCTTCGACGGAATTATCTGTATAGAAGGTCGATTTAAGACCACGTGCAATCGTATTGAAGCCGTCGCTACCAGCCTCGGCGCGAAGAACTATATATGAATTGACGTCGTTGTCGGGCGAAGCTATCCAGGATAGTCTAACAGAGCTTTCAACCGGTTGTGCAACCACATCGGATGGCGTTCCCGGAGCTACTGTTTCAAACTCAGCATCGGCAGGCAAGAATCGCCATAACTGCGCGGCAGATTCGGCACGCTCTCGCTGAACCACTTTCCCGTCGGACTCAGCTGTCAGATACAGACCGCTGTAGCGCGACCGTATGCGGAACCAACTGTCAGAATCATATTCAAGATACCACTGTTGGTTGTGACCACCCCCAAAGCCCCATTGTATGATTTCACCTCCGTCGTCCAGACTCCAGTTCAGGACATCCATCATCTTGTCGGACGACAGGTTTGTGATAAAATATCCGCTGTAGTCGCCACCGTTAGTGTGGGGAACAGGTTCTACTTTCCATTGCTGCCACTCTGCGTTTTCCGGTGTGTTGACAAACAGTCGGGCTAAATCATCGGAAGTTCCGTTCTGGAAGCCGAGCGCTTTTTTTGTTCCGGCATTCATCACACGATAAACACCCTTCACAGCCGGTTGGATATCTTCTCCGCTGGTGATATGGAATACAGCTTCGGCACTTGTCTGGTTCGGCCCCTGATATGAATCATAATCGCCAGGAATGTCGGTTACAAACTCGCGTGTAGGCCCATGACCGTCGAAATACACATCTGCCGAACGAGAAATGAATCGATAGGTTGAGGGCTCGGCCTGACGTTCGGAAGAGCCAACAAATGCTTGTATTTTTCCTGAAGGAGCACGATAGACAGCAGCCGACGACCAAGCCTTACGGTTTTCGGCATATGCCAGACGTACCCCCCCGCTGTCTTTACAGAACTCTCCGCGAACAAGATCGGCGTGCCCCCACCAGATACCGGTCTGCATACCATACTCGACGCCAACCATCGCCTCCATTACATTATGGAGTTCGTCGGCAGTTGCGTATTTACCGTCGGCACGAACTGTTCTAAAAAATTCAGCGTAATTGTCGAAAGAACCGGCCAGCTGGTGTGTATTACCCTCATCAAGATTCGCTTTCAGAGCATTATACCAAGGTAGGGCCTGATCGCAGTTAAGTGTATTCCCGCCGCTTATTCTGATTGTCTGGAACCGAGGATAATTCTCTGCATTCTTCAGTTGAGCGTTAATCAGCGAGAAAATGAACTGGCTAAGGCCATTCCACTGATAATCGGGTTCATTAAACGGTGCAGCTGAAACAACATTATAGCCCATTTCCTGAACTGCTGCGGCAGTTGCATCGATCAGTTTAGCCCACTCCGCAGGTTTGTTATCGTACACATCGTGCAATGTCGGATCGCCTGCATCAAGATTAAGTGCAATATTTACCTTATGGCCAATCAAACCTACCAGGCGCATGCGCTCCGCCAGGTTGTCGCGCAACACAGTTGGCAACACTCCTTTTTCTGTTATTTGTGCCCATGGTTGGAAAGACACGCGAGCAACATTTATAATATCCGCGCCAAGGAATCGCACACCACGCACCATATTCGGTTCGCTGGGCCATGCGGTGTCAAGGCCCCAGTCGATAGGCATCGGAGTTCCTTGCGAAAAAATATCGAACACAACCGAACGATCGGCCATTGGCACCGGTTCGGCTGCCGCTAACAATGGCTGGTGGTGCACCGTGATAACGGATACAGTGACTGCAAAAAATTTTAAAATCGATTTTCTCATAAATATTATTGGTATTAGACGTTACTCAAGCTCTACTGTGAGTTAATCACTTCAAGAACTTGCTGTTCAGTACCGGCAAACGGACCGGAGTCAGCAAGTTTTATCGTGCACATGGCTGCGGCAAATTTACCGGCATCAACATATGAAGCACCTCTGTTGCGCATATACAGATAACCGGTCATATATGTATCGCCACATCCTGTGGCATCATACACTCTCTCGGGTCTGTAAGCGGGAACCATGTGGCAAGTGCCATCAGCGTATATCACCGATCCTTTGTCGCCGAGCGTGATCACCACCTCCTTCACTCCCCATTGTGCCAGAATCTTTGCAGCTACTTCCGGATCGGAACTTCCGGTGAGTGTTTCCATTTCAAGTTCATTCACTTTCAGGATCGATATATATTTTAGCGCTTCAATCTTATCGGTCCAGTCGACCGCGAATACCTGTTCACCCCGGACCTCACGAAGGTAGCCTTGAGCGTCGGCTGACACAATTCCCCGTTCTGCAAGACCTTTTAGTGTTTCAAGAGAGAAGTCGTCGGCAAGTAGCGTGCCCAGATGAAATATTTTTGCATCGATGTCGGCAAAGGTTTCAATGCGGAATGGATCGGCCTTTGCGAGAACACGCTGGGTGCGTTCATTCTGGTTTGCGGAATATTTATTCTCGAAATAAACCGATTTTCTACTAGGTATTACACGCACATTGATTCCCTTTGCCCGTATATCTTCAACAGCTTTCATTTCGCTCTGTGCAAGAGAAGTAATAAGCTGAAACGAAGAATGATCGAGTCGGCTCATAGCATTAGCAAAATAAAATGCCGTGCCTCCAGGCATGTAGGCAGTATGGTGAGGTGTAATTATTTTGTCGAGGGTAATATGCCCTATACAACATATTTCTTGTTTCATTCTAATCGAGTTTCTTTTTCACAACAAGCATGGCATATGCCATTACAAACAGATACCCTACCATTGGAACAACAAATGCTGTCGACATCGACGACGCATCTGCGACAAATCCCATAAGCAAAGTGCCGACAGCGCCGCCTAGCGGTGTCATCATCAGCAGCGACGATGCTATTTTTGTCTGCTGTCCTGCACCCACACATCCTATAGTTATTGCGAATATGGTAGGGAACATTATTGCTTCGAACGCATAAATTGCAAACAAACCTGCCCGCGAAATTATGCCCAAATCGAGTGCAACGGACAGCGAACCGAGTACCGTCATGACCGCGCAAATCATCAGCACACGCTCCGCAGCCACTCTGCTCATCACCCAGCTCCCGGCTACCCGCGCAAGCATAAACAATCCAAGAGCTCCAAATGAAAGCACTGTTGAAGCCATTGATTTTGTCATCCATCCGTCGGCAGTAACGTAATTAATAAACAGTGAATTGATAGCAATCTCCGATATCTCATAGCAGAACAGCGCAAACAAACCTAAACGGAAACGCCGTTTCGATAGAATCGATTTTACAACAGATCCGATGCCGCATTCCTGTCCGGCAGCAGCCGTCTGTTTAATCTCAGGTAGTTTCACCCGGCAAAACATGGCAGCGGCACATAGCACCACCACTCCCATAACTGTATATGGAAGCGACACACTCACATTCTCGCCCGAAAAAAGGAAAGAACCTACAATTACCGGTGCAAGAATACAACCTAAGCCGTTGAACGACTGAGCCAGATTTAAACGGCTCGCGGCTGTTTGCGGATCTCCGAGTTCTGTGGCATATGGATTAGCTGCTGTTTCAAGCACAACCAGTCCGCACCCTATCACAAAAAGAGCTACCAGAAACATATTGAACGACATCATCTTCTCACCAGGAATAAACAACAACGATCCGATACCGAAAAGCAGAAGCCCGAGCACAACACCACGGCGATAACCATAACGGGAAATAAACACACCGGCAGGAAGCGCCATAAGGAAGTAGCCCAGATAAGTTGTGGTTTGAATCAGTGCGGAGTGAGTAATGGTAATCGACAGCGACTCTTGAAAATGCTTATTAAGCACATCGAGAATGGCTCTGGCAAAGCCCCACATAAAGAAGAGCGACGTGATGAGCACATATCATAGTTTATTTATAGGCACATTACCTTAATATCTCCTCATAGCCAGTACATTATGAAGCAAATTTGTACGCTTTCACAATGTAAGAACAAATATTTTCGGTGCAACAGATTTTGAAATCGAAAAACTTTAAACAATAGATACCATTAATAAACAACTTAAATCAAACCATGTTTCTCAAAATGCGTAAAGAAGAAACTAGTTTCTTACATTCCGGACGCATGTCCAGAATGTTGTTGGCTCTCGCCTGCCTAATGATAGGCATTCAGGCCTGGGCACAAGCTATAGTAACCGGAACTGTCACCGACGAGCAAAACGAACCGCTCATTGGTGCTACTGTGATTGTAAAGGGAACCCAAACCGGTGTATCAACTGATTTTGACGGGCGGTTTTCCATTAAAGCCGACCAAGGTCAAACCCTGATTGTCAGCTATGTCGGCTACAAGACAACAGAAGTTCCTGTTAAAGGAAATAATCTTTCTATCACGCTTAAAGAGGATCACGCACTGCTCGACGAAGTAGTTGTTGTCGGCTATGGCTCAATGCAGCGCAAAGATGTTACAGGCTCGATCACGACTGTAAATGCAAAGGACCTCAACATCGGAGCGTATACTGATCCTGGACAATTGCTACAAGGTAAAGTTCCCGGCCTTGTTGTCGTGCAGAACTCCGACCCCAACGGTGGTGTGAACTCACTGACACTCCGCGGTGCCTCGACATTAAACGGCTCAACATCGCCCCTATATGTGATCGACGGTATTCCCGGTGTAGACCTCAACCTTGTTTCGCCCGGCGACATCGAGTCAATCGATGTGCTTCGCGATGCATCGGCCACGGCTATCTACGGTTCAAAAGCAGCCAACGGTGTAATCATCATTACAACCAAACGCGGCAATGAAGGACCAGCCAAAGTGACCTATCAGGGCTACGCTTCGTGGGAACGCATTGCCAACGACCACAAAATGATGTCGGCCGATCAGCTCCGCAAGTATGTTGAAGACAACGGTGGTAGTCTCACCAACGACCTGGGTGCAAACACCAACTGGCAGAAAGAGGTGCAGCGCACCGGTTTCGCCCACAACCACAACCTGTCAATCTCGGGTGGCAACAAATCGACCAGCTACATGACTTCGGTCAACTACATTGCACGCGACGGTATCATCAAAGGTGTCGGAAACAACCTGTTCACAGCACGTGCCTACGTTGAAACAAAGACACTGAAAGACCGCCTCACCCTGGCAGTCGGCGTTAACGGAAACGTACGCAACGAATGGGGTGTGATGCGCAATAAAGACCTTGCACAGTCAGTCTACCAGCAGATGTACTCCTACTCACCACTGGTGCCGGTAAAGAACGAAGACGGCAGCTGGTACAACAGCGGCAGCAACATCTCGCAAAACTACAACCCATTGGCGATGATCTACGAAGATAAATCGCGCGCTACGCTCAAACGCTATCAGGTTACAGGAAAGGCAAGTTTGAAAATCATCGAAGATCTTTTCCTCAACGCCAACTTCTCGTACGAAACAAAGAACTACAGCTATCGCGACTACTACTCGCACGACTCACAGATCAGAGGAAGCCGAAACGGCGAAACATCCCGAAACGTTACCGAAGACTACGGCAAACTGGCTGAAATCTACGGAAACTACGACAAGACATTCGGCAAACTCCACAAACTGGCGCTCATGGCCGGTTACTCGTGGGAAGAACATGAAAACGGTGATGGCTTTGGTGCTCGTGGCTATAACTTCTATGACGACTCTCTGGGTTGGAATGACATCGGTATGGCCAACTCGTGGGACACCGACCCCGTTTGGGGCAACCTTAAAAGCACAACCCGCATGATTTCGTTCTACGGACGTGCCAACTATTCTTTCAACAGCAAATACATGCTCCAGGCAGCAATCCGCCGCGACGGCTCGTCGGTGTTCGGTTCAAATAACAAATGGGCGACATTCCCATCGGCATCTGTAGCATGGCGTCTCAGCCAGGAAAAATTCCTCAGCAACTGGGAGCCTCTCACCGATCTCAAACTCCGTGTGGGTTGGGGTCAGAGCGGTAACTCGTCGGGCTTCGATATCTACACATCGCGTTTCTTCTACCACAACTACCGTGACGGAAATAACGTTGCCCAACGTTTCACCTACGTCGACGAAAACGGCAAGGAACACAGCTATAAACGCATTTCAGCAGCCCGCAACGTGAACGACGATCTCAAATGGGAAACAACAACGATGCTCAACATCGGTCTTGACTACGCTTTCTTCAATGGTCGTCTGAACGGTACGATCGAGTTCTACAACAAGGAAACAAAAGATATGATATGGGACTACACGGTATCTACCCTCATCTATCCTGTCGACAAAATGACAGCCAATGTTGGTAAGATGCGCAACCGTGGTTTTGAAATTTCGATCAACGCTGTTCCCATTCAGACGCGCGACTGGAACTGGACAACATCGCTCAACTTCTCGCACAACAAAAACAAAGTTGTGAAAGTGACCAACTCGCAATTCAACGAATGCGACCTCAACCAGTACGACCCCAACATGCCGGGTCTGTCGCAGGGCTGCACAACCCAGCGCATTGTTGAAGGCAAGCCAATCGGTTCGTTCTACCTCTGGGAATGGGCAGGCTACGATGCCAACGGCGTTTCAACCTTCTTTGAACGCGATGTAGAAACCGGCGACTATATTTATGATGAAAACGGAAACCGTGTGACAACACAGCAGCCAGGCGAAAAAGACCGTATCTACGCCGGCAATGCACAGCCTAAACTGACAATGGGCTGGGACAACAAAGTTACATGGAAAAACTGGGACCTCAACCTGTTCTTCACCGGTGTGTTCGGCCAGAAGATATTCAACGAACCCCGTGCCTACTATTCGAACGTTGGTACGATTACACAGGGTAAGAATTGTCTTGTATCGGTTATCAAAGAACAGAACTATAACGATGGTCTGGCACACTACCCCAGCACCCGTTACCTAGAAAACGGCTCATACTTCA
>CAYQYL010000031.1:0-23914 GCA_964421745.1 uncultured Muribaculum sp.
ATTTTTTATGATGTTCTTGATCCTATAAGATATCTCTTTGTGGAAAGTCTTGATTAGCGCGTGGCAGCCGCATGGGCCGACGCACAGGATATGCTCATACTCCGCTTCGGCGACCAGATGAATAACGTAGCCGTGACCGACGGCGATAAAGTCGAGGCTGAAATCCGCCTCGGCTACCATGTTGACTATACCCCAGTGAGCGAATTAATGGAGTATTACAAAAAAGTTTCGGAAGACGACGTTGACGCTCTCGTGGCTGAATACTTCCAATTGTATGCCCATGCTCCCGAACTTGAGGACAAGAATACGGAGGATTACATTAAAGTGCGCAATTCGGCTCGTGCGGAATTGGCTCTGCGAGCTATTCTCACGGCCAAAGGTGCTAAAGGCTTCACTACAAACTTCGATGACCTCGGAACGCATGACATCAACGACCCCAACTTCGTTGGTTTCGACCAGATTCCCGGTCTTGCATCGCAGCGCCTTATGGCCGAAGGCTATGGATTCGGCGCCGAGGGCGACTGGAAATCGGCTGCTCTTTATCGAACAGTTTGGTTCATGCAGCAGGGTATGACAAAAGGTTGTTCGTTCCTTGAAGACTACACATTGAATTTCAATGGTCCGGATTCGTCAATTCTACAGGCACACATGCTTGAAGTGTGTCCGCTGATTGCCGAAGAACGTCCCCGTCTGGAAGTGCATTTCCTTGGCATCGGTATCCGCAAGAGCCAGACTGCACGACTGGTGTTCACTTCAAAACCGGGACCGGGTGTGACAGCTACAATTGTCGATATGGGCAATCGTTTCCGTCTGATTGTGAATGACGTCGAATGCATCAAGTCGAAACCGCTACCCAAACTGCCGGTAGCATCAGCGCTGTGGATTCCGCAGCCTAATTTCGAAGTCGGAGCAGGAGCATGGATTCTGGCCGGCGGTACACATCATTCATGCTTCTCCTACGATCTGACACCCGAGTATTGGGAAGATTATGCAGAGATTGCCGGCATTGAAATGCTGCATATCGACAAAGATACCACCATACCGGCATTCAAAGACCGTATGCGCTGGAACGAGGTTTATTATATGCTCAACAAGTCGCTTTACATGTAAGCCATGAATGCAGATGCTAAACATATCATAGAATCGGGTCGTGCTATCCTTGGCATAGAGTTTGGCTCGACTCGAATCAAAGCCGTCTTGATCGATCCGGATAACAATCCGATCGCGCAGGGTTCCTATCAATGGGAAAACCAGCTGACCGACGGCCTGTGGACCTATCCGATCGAAACCGTATGGTATGGCCTTCAATCTTGCTACGTTGATTTGCGGGAGAATGTGCGACAGCTCTATGGAGTTGAAATCGAACAGCTCGCGGCTATAGGTATCAGCGCTATGATGCATGGCTATATGGCTTTCGGAGCAGACGACCAGATTCTGGTGCCGTTCCGGACATGGCGCAACACCAACACAGCCGCTGCTGCCGAGGCTCTCTCGAAACTTTTTGTGTTCAACATTCCGTTGCGTTGGAGCATTTCGCACCTCTATCAGGCAATTCTCAACAAGGAACCGCATGTGCCTGAGATTAAATTCCTCACCACTCTTGCCGGCTACATTCACTGGCAACTCACAGGTGAGAAAGTGCTTGGCGTAGGGGACGCATCGGGTATGCTTCCGGTTGATTCGTCGACAAAGAACTATTCCACAACTATGATTGAGAAGTTCGACAAGCTGATTGCGCCGGAGAACTATCCATGGAAGTTGGAAGATATTCTGCCAAAGATTCTCGTGGCAGGCGAAAAGGCCGGCCGCCTCACAGCGGAAGGTGCAAAACGCCTCGATGTTTCCGGACATCTGAAACCGGGTGCGCCTTTCTGTCCGCCGGAGGGTGATGCCGGAACGGGTATGGCGGCTACGAATGCCGTGATGCCTCGTACAGGTAATGTATCGGCCGGAACATCGTCGTTCTCAATGATTGTGCTCGAAAAAGAACTTTCGCAGCCCTACGAAGAGATCGATATGGTTACAACCCCCGACGGTGCGCCGGTAGCGCTTGTCCATTGCAACAACTGTACGTCGGATCTGAATGCCTGGGTTTCCCTGTTCCGCGAGTATCAGGAACTGATGGGGTTGCCTGTGGATATGGATGCTATTTATTCGAAGCTATATAACAACGCATTGACAGGCGATTCGGACTGCGGCGGGTTAATGTCGTACAACTATGTGTCGGGCGAACCTATCACCGGTTTCGAGTCCGGCCGCCCGCTGTTTGTTCGGTCGGCAGCCGACAAGTTCAATCTTGCCAACTTCATGCGTGCTCATCTCTATGGTTCGGTGGCTGTGCTTAAACTGGGCAATGACATATTGTTTGACAAAGAACATGTGGCCGTCGACCGCCTGACAGCCCACGGCGGCTTGTTCCGTACGCCGGGCGTTGGCCAGCGCGTTCTCGCAGCTGCACTGAATTCGCCTATTTCCGTTATGGAAACGGCCGGCGAAGGGGGTGCCTGGGGTATCGCGCTTCTGGCCGGCTATGTGGTGAATAATCCAGCCGGACTGTCGCTTGCCGACTATCTGCAGAATGTTGTTTTCAAAGGCAACGCCGGTATGGAAATCCAGCCGACAGCCGACGATGTCGAAGGCTTCAACCGTTATATCAAGAATTACATAGACAATCTGCCCGTTGAGAAGGCAGCTGTGGATTGCCGCAATTAATTTCTTTAAAATAAAAAATATTCCTGTAGAAGACCGACGTTCTACAGGAATATTTTTTTGTTACAACTTGTTGTGGGTTAGTTCTCCTGTGGTTGAACTATTTCGACAAGTTGGGCGGAGAAGTCATAGCGGTCGCCACAAGTGAAGCTAAGTAAGCCAGGTGTGACGAAACCGGCATGAACGATACACTGCAGGTCATTGATTTTGAAGTCAGGCATAGGGTCGCCCTTGACGTTGTTTACCATCTGGTAAGGGATGGCTTCGTCGAGGCTGAGTGAGAGGATTCCACTTGCGGCATCGATGGAATATGCAACATCTTCTATAACCAGATTGATTTTCTTTTCAGTAGTTTTGTCGAAAGCAGCCTCATAGAGATAGATTTTGGCTGTCGTGTAGCCGGACAACATAATGTAGACATTGTTTGTTGTCGGTTCATAGATGTTTACCGCATCTGCTTCCGGGTTCTGAGAATCGGTGATTGTTGCGTTTGTGAAGAAGCCCAGATCGGATCCGAATGCGGTGAGGCGACTGCCGCTGGCAAACTCAATTTGGGTCGATGTGTTTGATGTCCTTAAGTTTGACCATATAACACCGGAAAGCGTTGCCGTGATATTGATGGGAGTGTCGGCGGTGTAGTTGACGTACGATGTATTCTTCCCGTTGGTGAAAACAAAGTCGACACCGTTGGGCGCCAGTTTGAAATCCATTTTTAAAGCTTCGGGAGAATGGGGATAAGTCATAACAGAATTGTCGGGCATCTTTATTTCGTAAATAGTGAACTCGGCGTTTTCGTTAGTGAACGGATCGAAAATAAAGCGTGCTGCCGAGGGCATTGTGTAGACTGTGCGTGTGCCCGAAGGGTTTAAGGTTGCTATTGTAAGGTTGCGCGTGTAAATAACATTATTGTTGTTATTCCTTTCGTAGTCGTCGCAAGAAATCAACGTTAAAACGGCAACAATTGCAGAGAAGAGTGGAAATAATTTTTTCATTTTCAAAGGTTATTTATCATCTTTAGGAAGTGCTTCGACGAGCTGTGCTGAGAGCTCATAGCGATCGGCGCAATTGAAGCGGAACATGCCGGGAGTGTTGAAACCGGCGGTGATTGTGCACTGCAGGTCGGTGATTTTGTAGGATGGCATGGGCTCGCCTTTGACATTGTTTGTCATCAGACGGGGAATTGCTTCGTCGACATGGAATGAGATTGTGCCACGTTCAGCATCGATAAAGTATTCGACGTCTTCGATGACGAAGTCGATTTTTTTCTTCATGTTTTTGTCGAAATTAGCCTGATACATGCGAATTTCGGCAGTCAGTTTGTCAGTGCTGCTGTTCAGAAGAATGTAGACATTGTTTGTCGTTGCATCGTAAGAGGTGAATGGAGTGGCTGAGGGATTCTCAGAGTCGTATACGGAGGTATTAGTGAAGAATCCGAATTCAGCTCCGAAGGCAGTCAAACGGTTTCCACTGGCAAAATCGATCTCAATCGAAGAGTTCGAAGAGTTCAGGACAGTCCATGTGAGCGCCGAGAGAGTTGCCGAAATGCTTGTGGGCATGTCGGATGTGAAGTTGGTGTATTTTGTTGTGGGGCTGTTGGTGAACGTATAGTCAATTTCAGTGGCAGAGGTTCCGAGTTGCAGATCGGAAGCTGTCGGCATATTCATTACATTATTGTCGGGCATCTTTATAGACGCAATTGCAAGTTTTGCGTTCGAAGGATTGTAAGCGTCGATGGTGAATGCGCCGGCAGTTGCTGTGTAAACTGTATTGTTGCCTGAAGGATCGACAGTAGCGGCCATCATGTTGCGGGGAAATGTTCGTTCCAAGGTGTTCTTGCCGCTGTGGGTGTTACAAGAAACCATCGAAAGGAGGGCAATAGCCGAAGCGAGAATGGAAAAAGATTTTTTCATTTTTGTATAATTGATAGTTTTTAGATTTTTATTCTTAGAGTAGCTCCGACACGAGCGGGTTTGCCACGTTGCAGAAAGGCATTCCCCATAGAAACGAAATAAAACGTTGAGTATTGTGTGTCTGTGAGATTCTCACCCCATAAAGTTAGTGAATAATTCTTATTTTCCAATGAAATTGATGCACCGAGGAGTGCATAGAAATTTTGACTGACTGTGTTGGCATCGTCCCAGCAAATAGGGCCTGCTCCCCGGCAGTTGACATTGAATTCCATTGTGCGAGGCAACAGGCTGTGTGTGGCAGCACGGAGGGGCAGCGTATAGGTGAAGCCGGCAAAGAATGTGTTGCGTGGCGCATATGGTATCCGTTTGCCACTAAGGTCGGAGATGCCGTTGAAGTAGCGGCGGAAGCGGGCATCGGTGTAGCCGTATGATGTGTTGAGCATCCAACGGTTGTCGGGACGCCAGGTAAGTGACAGTTCCGCACCGGTGCTTCGTGTGCGTCCGGCGTTAGTCATGATTCTCCCGGTTGTTGTTCCGTCGGGGAAAGTTGTCAGCTGTTGGTTATGGCAGTCGATAAGAAACGTAGCAATCTGCGATGTCCATTTTCCGTCGGCAGTTGTGCAGTGTGCGCCAATTTCATAGTTCATGCTGCTTTCAGGACGATATGAAACCACTTGTTCCGGACTGTATTGCTGAGATATACCCATATACCCCATTAGCCGTTGCTGAAGAACGTCGCTGAACATTTGTGTGTTGAAACCGCCCGATTTGTAACCTCTCGCTATTGACAGGTAGGCATTGTTGCCCGGAAGATTGTTCCAGGCGTAAGTGACTGTGAATTTTGGCAGAAACTCAAGGAATGATTTCCGCAGTTTTCCTTTGTCGTCGATGTCGACCGTGCGGTGTGCATACAAAACGGGTGGTCCGTCGACTGTTGCATCCATCACGTCGTAGTGGGTCAGGCAGTTGCTGCCGTAGCGTAGTGTATTACGTTCGTAGTCGAGCCGCAGACCTAAGGCTATGGCCCATTTCCCAAGCTGCAGCTGGCTCTGATGGTAGGCGGCAATGCCCCACACAGGTTGTTTAAATTCCGAATCGAGGCGAAAACTGTTCTCGCTCCACACAAGTGGATATTCCGGATTATATTGGTTGCGGTGCGAAAGAATCAGTTCGTCGATACCGGTTTCCTTGAAAGTCACAGGGGCTGACATAGATGTGTGTTTATAAAAACCGAACACACCTGCAAGCCAGGAATAGCTTTGTTTCACACCGCGGGCAACAAAGTCTTGGGTAAACGCCCATTCGCGTCGTGCTTGTGTGAGAGTGAAGTAGGATTCGGGAAGGAAGTCCTGATCGAGTGTCATATTGTCGTCAAGATATTGAATGCTCGTTATCGACGACAGCGTTATTCCTGGCAGACTCAGACGGGCAGTCAGGCCCTCGGTGACAGATGTCTTTCTGTAGAAACAGGTGTCGTTGTAGGCAATCAATCCCGATTCCAGTGATTCGTAAGGGTATCCGCTTTGCCGGCCTACAACAATTGCCGCTGTGTTTTCAAGAGTTAGGTTTGCCGATGGTTGCCAGGCTGTTCGCCAACGCAGCGACCATTGGTCTTCACGTCCGGTTTTACACCCGTTGTAGCTGTTAGTGAAAAAACCGTCGGTGTGGGTGTAATAGCCGGAAAGCGACATTCCAAGATTGTCGGCTAAGCCGGCGTAGTATGAAAGGCCGGCGCGCCAAGAGTTGGCTCGCGAGTACTCAGCTATTGCGCGCAAGCCTCGTGCGCGCAGAGGCGACAATGTGTAGATGTTTATTAAGCCGCCCATTGTGTTTCGGCCATAGAGTGTGCTCTGTGGGCCGCGCAGCAGTTCGATGCGCTCGATGTCGAGCAAATCGAAATCGTAGTTGTCTTTATTCAGGTAAGGTACATTGTCGATATTGAGTCCTACAACGGGCTGATCGATGCGGGCGCCCAGCCCACGGACATAGACCGACGATGTCATGCGTGAACCGTAGTCGGGGACATAGAAGTTCGGAGCAACCTCACTGACGTTTTTCATCGTGACTACATTCAGGCGCTCGATCTCTTTGCTGCCTATAACGGTTGATGCCACCGGCAAATTGGCTGCCAGAGGTGTTTGTTTAATTGCGATAACAGAAACTTCCGACAGGTTTACCCTGGTTGTATCAACGGGTTGCTCGGCAAAAGAATCGTTGGCCACCGCAGCAAAGGCTATGGCGGCAGCTGTAAGAGCGGCTCCTGTCCGGATCGGAAACAATGATGTGTGTAGCAGTGTTCTGGCAATTTCTTTCACGGACACAAAGTTACGCCGTAAAAGCAAATCATGCAATCACTATTTATAGTGATGCCGATGTTTCGGATTTTCAGGGAACCAGCCTTTTGCGACACGCTCGCGCTGTTCAAAAATTTCCTTTATCGACCAAAACATCGAACATGCACCGACTCCTAACAGCGATTGCCAGAACACATTCGCTACAAGGAGTGCGCCAATCGTGCAGGCGACTCCACCGACAAGAAACACCCACCAGCACTTTACACCGAAATAATACTCACCTTTAATGACAAGCGGGTGGCACAATCCAATTATCAGGAAAGTGCACAACCCTATTGCCAGTCCTGTCAGTGAGTGGGACTCAAGAAATTCGGTCATAATCGGTTAAAATTCGAATTTTTCCAGTTTCAGTCCGTTCACTGTCAGAGCCTCAATCAGTGGGACAATGCGGGTGAAGTGTTCGCTTGCTGCGTGCGCGGCGAGATCTTCTTCGGTTGCCCATGTTTCGCAGAACATCATCACATCGGGACGTGTCGACGATTTAAAAAGGTCGTAGCTGATACAGCCTTTGTCCTGAAGCGATTTAGCAACGAGTTCATTGCCGAGTTCAATGGCTTTCAGACGATCGCCATCGTTTTTTGTCTGAAAAAATGCATTCAATCGAATCATAATACTTGATATTTTAATGGTAAAAGAATGAAATTATTTAATTGTCAATGTGTTGCCGCCGGAGTGTGCCGACAACTGTGGCGCATACTGGCTCTGAACGGTAGCAATGCCCGACGCAAAATTTCCGGCATTGTTGGCCTTGAGCGTGTAGCTCAAACGATATGTGCCTTTCGGCAAACGGGTTACAAACATGTTTGTTGACGAATCCCGGTTTTCGCGGTAGAAGCAGATGCCTTCGCTCCATATCGGTTGCGGAAGCTGCTGTGTCGGTTCGAAACATGCTGCCCGCTCGTCGGTTATGGCAACATAATCCATTTGCCGGGCGGCAACTACAGTCAGGTTTATCTGCACAATGTCGCCAACCGAGAATGTGTCTGTTTCAACCCATGCGGAACCATCGGGTGAATTGACCTGACGGTAAAAATGCTTTTCAATTTTCAGATCGTCGCACGACGATGGGGCAACGCTTTGCATCGGAGAAGTGAACTGTTGATAGACTGCGCCCCAGGCCGGAGTGTCGCTGTGCAATTCAATTGACAGTTTCTTCCCGGCGGGAGAGAGGTCGGAAATATCAGTGCGTATGTAGCCAAGACGTGTATCGGTTGGTGAAACATTGAGCTTCTTTCGTCCGATTTTAATTGTTGCCGGCTCCTGAGGCAACGTCCAGTTGCTTCCTGAAGTGAGCAGTGTTGCAACCGCTTGAGTTGTTGCCACACTGTTTCCCCAGTTCTGTGCTTCTTTTTGCAAAATTATCCACTGACGTATTTTGTCGATTGCCTCAGAGTCGGGCTGCAGTCTGTTGTAAGCATCAAGAACAATGCAAGTGCGGGCAACGGCCGACGGAGTCCACCAAATTGCCGATGATTCTTCGACCGAGGGCCACCACATGCCTTTGGTATCGGATGAAACAGCATATTCTTCGAGCGATTTCATTATCTGTCCGGCCTGTGTCTTGTAGCCGTTATGACTTAGCAGAATCGCTGTCATAGCTTTGTAAGGGGCGGGTGCAGTTTCCCAGCCAGTCGACATCTTTTTCACGGTGCGCGATGTCAGATTTGCCAACTGTTGCCCCAGCGCAAATTGGGGGTAATATATCTGCCGCAAATAAGTGAATGCGGGATCTGTCAGCTCAGGATTCTGTTTGAGTTGTTTGCCAACTTCTGAATCAAGATAGGCAACGGCATTGGCTGTCATTTTCGAAAGGCGATTGTCTGTCGGCGTATAGCCTGTCGAAGACAAACGTCCGAGCATGAACAGAATGTTTTCTGTGATCCACTCCGAGGGTTGAGCCGATTGCTCGATCCACCGCCAGCCACCACCTGCACATTCAAGTTTGGCAAGCATGTCAACTGCTTTGCTGATGTTGGTTTCTACTGTTGTACTGTCGAACAGCATTGCCAGGCGAGCCATACGCTCAGTGTCGGATTGGGCATCCATGACCCATGGTGTGCTTTCAAGCAGAACGGTCTTGAGGTCGGCATTGCGTTGCAGCATCGAAATCATTGTCGAGTCGGAACGATCTGATTCGCTCCACATTTTCAACGCTTCGGCAATTGCCGGATTGCTGTTGAGCAAGCCGCGTGCGGTGGCAGCACTGAAAAGCGATGCTGCGGCGGAGAGCGCATCGGTTGCTTCTTCGTTACGCAACCCGGGCAGGGCTGTGGCTACATACCATGTCGGATTCTGGCAGAATTGCAGCGTCGTGCGCACATCTTTTCCGTTGTCGGGCAATTGCATAGAGAACTGTTTCTGTCCGGGGGATATGTAGAAAGGCGTCGATTCAATTACAGGCGACGATGCTGCCAGAATCGGGATAATGCTCTGCTCGCCGTCGGCAAACAGTCCTTGACGCGACTGCACTCTGTAGCCCAGCGTTGCAAGTTCGGCCGGAGCTGTTACATCGACACTGACCGTTGTTGAATTGTTGGCAGCTATAGTGTCGGTTTGAGAATAAGTTTTCAGGATCCGGCGGTTGAGGGGATTGAAAATCTCAATAATAGTTGTTGCTGTTGCTGTGGAGTCGGTGTTGTTCATCACAAGCGCTTTCAGCTTGACCACATCGCCGTTGCGCATGAAGCGTGGTAAATTAGGCTGAACCATTATCGGTTTTGCCGAAACGATGTCGCGACGGTCTGTTGTTGTCAGCATATCGGCAGTAAACGCCTGAGCGTACAAACGCCATGTCGTGTTTGCATTTGGTGCTGTGAAAGAGAATTCCAGCTCTCCGTTATTATTCGTTGTGAGCATTGGCCGGAAGAAAGCTAACGGCATTTCGGATTGCCGCAAATCGTTTTCAGCAATTTGAGATTCAAAATTTGCGGCTCCATTCTCTGATTCTTCGTCGTAGGCGCTTCCCATGTCCATTTCAACCGCTGCTTCTTCCAAAACAGCCTCGTCGGCGGCTGCGGCCATGTAGGTTTTAGCCTCGGCTTTCATCATCATCGTGCCTCCGGCCGAGGTTTCAACGCTACGAACCAACACCATGTTTTTGATGTAGTTGCTCGCCAGCGACAGCCCCCAGTCCTGATATTGGGGGAGTTGTGGCTGACTAGTGCTGATGTAGCGGAACGATTTCGACACCTGAGTGGATATTTCGCCCAGTGAATTGCCTCCGCTGAAATTGTAGCTGACAATTGGGGCAACACTTGGGGTGAAGCCGAAAGAGTAGCTGCGAAGTTGTTCGAGGGCACGGTTGTACATGTCGAGCATCACAGCCGCCTGACGGCCTTTACCTTCGCTGTCTGTTATGCGGAAAGTCCATTTTTCCTCCTGTCCGGGGGTGATATGGTCGCGGAAGCTCTCGATCGACATACGTATTGACGGTTGAGGTTCGGCAACAACGGTGACGTTTGAATAGCCCTGATTGTAGTTGTTCACCGACCACAGTTTCACTGTTACCCGGTCAGTGCCCTCAGGCAATGTAACAGGCAACCCGCTCATTGTGCGTCCGGTTTCACACCAACCCTGCTTTATCAGCGTGCTGTCAGAAACAATTGCGTAGTGAACGGCCGAGGTGTCGGCGCAACTGCCAAGGCGTATTGTCGCCGTGCGTTGGCCGTTGGTGAGCCGCAGCGTTGATTCGGGGGTCCACAGCTGTATTCCGACAGCCGGACATTGGATGTCGTTGTCGCGATAGAGAACACGGTTTGAGATCCTTAGGGGATCGGCTAATGAGTTGTCGACCGGGGCTATTTCCAAAGTATAGGTGCCGGAGGAAATGTGAGCGACATCGATATCTGTTTTTTTGTCTGAGTCTATTTGAGTCGAAAGAACGGTTTTTTGGCGGCTGTCGGTCAATGTAACGTTCAGCCGTCCTTTACGGACATCTCCGTTGCATTCGGTCAAAGATACTGCAATCGGTAGTTTACCATTGGAGATGTTTATGTTCTCTGGCAGTTCTGCTCGAATAAAGCACGGTTTTCCGAGGGTGAAGATTGTTGTGGCCAGCTGTGTTTCTCCAGAAGCTGATGTTGCGGTGATATTTGCGGTAAACAGTCCGTTTGTCACCGGCGACTGCGCCAGTAATGTTTCCGGTAGGTCGATCGAGAATCTGCCGTTAGGCCCTGCAGTAACTTCGGTCGTGTAGAACGTTGTTCCAGATCCCGAATTCCACCACCAGCCGCGAGGGCGGGTCGCTACATTCAGCGACAATCCTACACGACAACCGTCGAGGGGGAAGCCGGCATTATTAATAATCAGCCCGGAAACCTGCACGGCTCCTTTGGCAGGAATGTCGAGCGATGCTTTCAGCGAATCGACGCGGAAAGTCGGTAGCTTGTAGTCGCTGACCATGAAAGCCACGTTGCCACGGGTAGTGATTTTGGCCGTGGGCTGTGCCGTGAACTGTAGTGTGAAGTTACCCGTCAGTCCCCACGACGGTAGCACGAAACTGCCTTCGGCACGACCGAATCGATCGGTAACGGCTGTGGCAGTGTCGACCGGCTGATAGTTGGCGTCGCGCAGTATAGCTGTCACCTGACAGTTGGCTAATGCCGAGTTGTGCGACGGATTGTATGCTTCAGCAACAGCGCACCAACGCACTGTGTCGGACAAGCGATAAAGAGCCAGATCAGTGAATGCGTGTATAGCGTATTGAGTTCCTTTCAGGGGTACGTATGGTTGTGAGGTGTAGACAGGTGCTGCAAAGGAGTCGTTGCCTGATCGTGCACGCAATGTTCCGGACACATTTTTTAGTGCAGTAGAGCCGTCGGCATCGGTAGTGTAGGTGTTGAGTATGACTCCCTTGTTCGACCGTTGTTCGACCGTTGCGCCAGCAACTGGCTTACCGGTTCGCGGATTCACAACCATAGCCCACTTCTGAGGCGCATACGAAGCAGTTGCAAGCATAAGATTGGTGCAGTAAATCACCTGATAGCTTCTGTTTTTGAAATCGGATGGTTCACCGGGCGATGTTGCAGGAACTATCACATACCAGCCGCAGCGGTCGAAAGGTATATCCAATGTGTCGGTGAAAGCATACGGCATTTTGCCTCCGTTTGAACGTCCGTTGAGTGTACGCACGAGCACTGGAGCCTTTTCGGAGTTCCGTTGCATGTAATAGTATGAATTGTCGGTCGAGGGTTCTATCCGGTAAAGACGCAACTGGTAGTGCGATGAATTATACCCCCTGACCGCTACTTTAAGCGTATCGCCGGGCGCGACAGTCTGGCAGAAGGTCGTGTTCAGTCTGGGTTGGATAATGCTATTGCGAATGTTTGTGAGCTGTTTTGCCTGATTGGAACCTGAGTGCTTGGGGGTGAATTCGTCGATAAGCGATAACAGACGTGAGGCATCGGCAATATTGTCGTAATTGATATAGTTGGCGGCATTCACCAGTGCATCGCCGGCCACAGTCAGGTGTCGGTTTGCGTTGTATACATTGATGAATGTATTGAAACGCAATGAGTCGCTGTTTTCGGTTTGATGATTCAGATGATTGCATACAAATTCGAGTCGGGCCATGTCAGCAGCGACCAGTGGCGCCGTACCTGACTTCTGAGCCGAAAGCCAGTCGTGAAACAGTTCAAGCTGTCGGCGTGTCGAACCACTTTGGTAGCTGAAACCGAGTGTGTCGAACTGTGGCGCATCGCAAAGAAATGCAGCCGGCAGTTGCTGCATCTCGTTTGAAATTTGCTCGCAAAGAGTTGTGGCGCGCAGCATGATAAAATCATATACAGTCGGGTAGGAGGCTTCGGTTGCGGAAGGTATTGTGACAACCCCTTTGAAACGGCTGAGAGGCGCGCCGATGAGCGCCTGTCGGTTCATGGTAGCCGAGTCGATTAGCGATTCGATTTGTTTTCTAAACTGCACGCCACTCCATTGGCTGAAGTCTTCAGACGCAGGTTCATCCGGGAGCTCCCGGCGGTCATAATTCCATCGGTTGCTTTCGTAAATTTGCGAAAAGGACTGAGCAAGCCACATGTATGCCAGGGCTTTAGCTTCAGGAGAAGTTAGGCGCGATGTCACATTTATCGCCAGATTCAGAGATGCTTCAGTCGAGTCTGAACTGACAAGATTCCGCGCAAGCACATAATCGATCATTGCCCTTAGAGCCGCCGGTTCGTTGTGGTTGTTAAGGGCTGTTTCCAAACGTTCGCGCGAATTGGTGGCAACGGTTTTCGGATAGGCAAAGTCGGGCTTGGAAAAATCTGTTTTCGAGCCGAATGAATTAACCGAAGCTAACGCTGTCATCACTAATATCAAATATGCCTTAAGGCAAAGTTGTCTGAAAAGTGTGGGCATGTTTAAAAGACGATAATTGTGTATAAATAAAACAAAAGATATGACATCCGGTTCTGCAGGGCGCCATATCTTTTATTCTTTTACGGTGACGGAGAAGAACCTATTTCTTATCTTTGGTTTTCCTCTGTTCGTTTTTCTGATTAATCTTCTTGTTGACTTTGCTGCGAATTTCGGCCATTTTGTTGTGCTGTTTCATGACCTCACGGGTGAATTTCCGCTCGGCAAAATGCAGTTGGTACATCTGTTCGGGAGAGAGTACTTTTGAGAATTTGTCGAAATACATCTCCTCGACCGCTCCTTCGCGAGCTTTGGCTTCGGTTGCTACACGAGCAGCCTGCAGATAGTCGGCGTCGGAAACAGCGTTGTCTTTGGCACGCGCTATCTTCCGCTCGGTCTGACGCACTTGTTGCTGTACTTTTTCAATTTCTTGTTGCATGGAGTCGTAGAGTGGCAGGAATTCTTCCTGTTGCTGTTTTGTCAGCGATAGTTCTTTGACAAGAAATTTGTGTTTAAACTGTCGCATCTGGCGGAACCACTCCTGACGGTCGGGCTTTTTGTCGTCGGGGCGAGGTTGTGCCGAAACAGTCGGAACCACGGACATGCACAAGATCAGTGCAAGAAATAAGTTGCGTAAAGTTTTCATAACTAATTTAAGTCAAAATCGGTAAGAACCACACCCTGATCGCACATTTCCTCCATAAGTTCGTATTCATCGACCGACGAATCGTAGAAATCATACAGTTTGTCGGTGCCGAGCACACTTGCAATCACAGGATTGTCGGACATTTGTGGAGTGGTCTTTTTGAGAATATCACCGAACACCCACATCATCAGCCACACACCGGCAAACATAGCTGCAAGATATGTGTAGGGGCGTAATTTTTGCCACAATCCGGGAGCGGGAAGTATGCGGGGGTCTGTACCCTTGGAATCTTCCCACGGCTGAGGAGGAAGCGATGCAGACATTTTTCGGGCGAAGTCCTCGAAGTATCCTTCGGGAACAGTCATTCCTGAGCGTCGTCCAAGACCCTCAAGCAATGCGCTATCTGTATCGTTATGTTTCATATTCAATAGTTTTTGATGTTTTGACGTGGTAATGTAGAAAAGGTTTAATCTCAGTGGCTGTTTTCTTCGAAATATTTTTCAATTTTTTTTACAGCCAGGTGGTAGGAGGTCTTGAGCGCCCCTACGGAAGTTCCGAGGATTTCCGACATCTTCTCGTATTTCATTTCGTCGAAATAACGCATGTTGAACACGAGCCGCTGTTTTTCGGGAAGTGTAGCTATGGCTTTTCGTAGAGTCAGAGCAGCCATGTCGCCATCGATTTCGGTGTCGGCTTCGATTGCTGAGGCAAGATGTGAAGCTTCGTCGTCGAGCGACAGGTTGAGGCGTTTGCGTTCGCGCTGTAGGAACGTCAGACTTTCATTGATCGCAATCTTGTGGAGCCATGTCGACAGACTGGCATCGCCGCGGAAATTATCGATAGAATTCCATGCTTTTAAAAAAGTGTTTTGCAGCAAGTCGTTGGCATCATCGTGGTTTTCAACCATACGACGAATCTGCCAGTAAAGCGGTTGAGAATAAATTTCAACCACTTCGCCAAAGGCCTGACGGCAGGTAGAAGGGTCGCGTAGACGCTCTATCAGTTGTGGATTGTCGTTTGGTATCTGTTGTGCCATTGTTTAGTTGCTCGCGGGGCGGAATATGCCGTTAAGCCCCTGTTAAATGAGTGAATTTTGTCCAAAAATACATATTCTTTTGTTAACTTCGCTTTGAATTTGACTTAAATTGTCCTAAATTGTTTAATGATGACTGCCGAAATTTCAGATCAAAATATAGCTATCGCTCTGTTTCTGACTATTTTAACGGCAATAATTATGCCTGTTGGCGCGTTGTTGGCCTTTGTTCCGGGAATAGCGGGGAAACGGTTTCTGTCGGCAGCGCTAGGACTTTCGGCAGGTGTAATGATTTACGTGTCGTTGGTTGGTATCCTGCCAGAAGCAATTGAGCAAATGGGGCACGGATCTGAAGGGTGGGTCGTTGTTGCTTTTTTGGGCGGAATGGCGTTGATGTGGGTTCTTGACGCTGTATTGCCAAAACACGCTGCGGCCGAAAGCAACGGCAGTTACGATGAAGTTTCGAAAAAAGTTTGCGGTCATCGCCTCAGGCGCACAGGATTTATTTTGGCGGCAACGATAGCGGTTCATAATTTTCTTGAAGGAATGGCCACTTTTGTGACGGCTCTTGACGGATTTCTTGTTGCACTTCCGCTTGCCATTGCGATATGTATCCATAATGTGCCGATGGGAATGGCGATGTCTACGCCGATATATTATGGCACAGGCTCGCGCCAAAAGGCTTTCTGGTGCACTTTTTGTTCCGGCATGGCTGCTGTTGCCGGAGCGTTGGTTGCGCTATGTTTCATGTTGCCTTGGTGGACACCGCAGCTTGAAGCTGTCTGCATGGCCGCCGTGGCAGGGGTGATGCTTTTCATTGCTTTCGACGAGCTCATCCCGGAGGCTGAGGCTGCCGGCGATCATCGTATGGCAATCGGTGGTCTGGTCGGCGGTGTGGCTGTTATGGCATTCTGCTTGTTGCTGTTTGGACACACTCATTAATACGATTGAATTGTTATGAATATTGAAAATAATACCACACATACGAACACTGTTGCCGATCCCTTGAAAATAGATGTGGACAGTGTTTTGCGAAAAAAAGCTCCCGGAGCTTATCGCCGCATACCGGGTTTCTTGATTAAGTGGCTTGAACGCACGATTTGCCAGGATGAACTCAATGGTATTCTTGAACGAACCAACGGTACGAGCGGCAGTGGCTTTTGTGAGGCTACGCTTCGCGATCTTGAAATAACATATAGCACACACGGAGTGCTGCCTGACAAAAGCGACCGGAATGTGCTGATTGTTTCCAATCATCCGCTGGGTGCGCTCGACGGTATTGCAATGATTGATTGGGCAACCCGCATGTTCGGCACCGAGGTTCGCTTTGTTGTAAACGATTTGCTTATGGCTGTCAAACCACTCGAACCGGTGTTCTTGCCTGTGAATAAGCACGGTAAGCAAAATCGAGCCGATGCCCAGAAAATCGAGGAAGTGTTTGCCAATCCTGAAATTCCAATAGTGGTTTTCCCGGCGGGAATGTGTTCACGAAAGGGAAAAGAAGGGGTTGCCGATCTGAAATGGCAAAAAATGTTCGTCAATAAAGCAATTCAGTATCAAAGAAACGTTATTCCGGTGCATTTTAGTGGCAAAAATTCGACATTTTTTTATAATTTTGCAAAGTTCAGGCAGAAAATAGGCATAAAGCTTAACATTGAAATGATTTATCTTCCGCGTGAGGTTTTTCGCAGCAAGGGTGCAAAGTTTACAATCACTGTTGGAAAAGCAATACCATGGCAGAAATTCAAAGGTGGCGCTCGTGCGTCCGATGAAGCAGCCGCAGTGAGGAAGATTGTCTATTCTTTGGCTGCTAAGTAGTTTACGTTAGAGTCTTGATATGAACCAATACACAACCCCGGTGATCGACCCAGTCGATGTGGCGCTTCTGGAAAAAGAACTTACCAGAGATCGCTTTTTGCGCCATACATGCAAAGGGGCTAACGAGATATATGTTGTTGAGGCCCACACTGCTCCCAATGTGATGCGTGAGGTTGGCCGACTGCGGGAACTTGCTTTTCGGGCGGCCGGAGGCGGTACAGGCAAAGAATGCGACATAGACGAATTCGATACAATGGATCCCCCTTGCCGTCAGTTGATTGTATGGGATCCGATTGCAAAAGAGATAACCGGAGGCTACCGTTTCATTGCGGGGCACGATATACGGCTGACGGCCGACGGTACTCCCCGTCTGGCAATGGCTCACATGTTCAATTTTTCGCCGGAGTTCGTTGAAAACTATCTCCCATATACAATAGAACTCGGACGCTCGTTTGTTCGAGTCGAATATCAGGCGACACGTGCCGGAGTTAAAGCGCTTTATGTGCTTGACAACCTCTGGGACGGACTTGGCGCGTTGACAGTCGTTTATCCGAATATGCGCTATCTGTTTGGAAAAATGACAATGTATCCAAGCTACAATTCGGAGTGCCGCAACATGCTTCTGTATTTTTTGTTGAAACATTTTCCGGATCCCGACAAACTGGTGTACCCGGCTGAGCCTTTGCGTGCCGACATCGATTTTGCCGCAATGGAGAAGCTGTTCGCCGGATCAACATTCAAAGAAGACTATAAGGTGCTCAACCGTGCCATCCGCGACAGAGGAATTAATATCCCTCCGCTTGTCAATGCCTATATGAGCCTTTCTCCATCGATGCGCATGTTCGGCACGGCAATCAACAGAGAGTTTGGCGATGTTGAAGAATCCGGTATCTTCTTTGTTATCGATGAAATTTTTGAAGAGAAAAAAGGCCGTCACATAGGCTCTTTTCTCCCATCAGATTCAAGCCTATGCGGTTAATTGCATTATTCCTGACAACAGTTGTGTTTATCGCTTCTGCTCCTTTGGCAAAAGCGGGCGATCTGGCCGATCCGCTTTACTTCGAATCGGGCATCAGTCAGTGGTATAACACAGGCAGCGGTGTGCTGGCTCCATATTACATGATGTCGAATCGCTTCGGCAAGGTGACACAGCGCAATGCCTACCTTGCTTCAATTTCGGCCGGGCGTTATTATCGCCTGTCAAAAAGATTTCAGTTGCGCTGGGGCGCTGAACTCGATATGTCGGCACAATCGGCAACTGCCTACGACCGTTACTATGCCGAAAGTGAGTCGTGGGGTGAACATAAGGTTACGCCACGTTGGGTGTGGCTACAGCAGGCATTTGTAACAGCTGCCTACAGAAGTGTTTTCATCACTGTCGGCCTGAAAGAAACCGGTTCCGCTCTGCTCGATGACCGCCTTTCGAGCGGTGACCTGACCTGGGGGGCAAATGCCCGCCCGATGCCGGGAGTCCGTGTCGGATTTCTTCGTTACGTCGATGTGCCATTCACCAACGGCTGGGTGAAAGTGAATGCTGAACTATTCATTGGCAAGCCACTCGACAACGACTGGCTCGAAAGACATTACAATTACTACAACTCTTTCATCACCACCGGGCGCCTGAACGGCTACCGACGTTTTTACTTCCGTGTCGACAAACTGAAACACTTGGAGTTTACTATCGGAATGCAGGCTGCCTCGCAGGTTTGCGGAACACAACGCACCTATAAAGACGGGAAACTTTTGCGCACCGATCGCGCACCGGTAAAATTCCAAAGCTTTATCGACATGATGATACCCCGTTCGGGCGATGCATATATTGTTGGCAATCATCTGGGTTCGTGGGATATTATGGCCGAATATAAGTTCACGTCGGGCCATCGGCTGAAAGCATACGTCCAGTGGCCATGGGAAGATGGCTCCGGAATCGGAAAACTGAATGGGTGGGACGGCCTTTGGGGGCTGGAATACAAAAGTCCACGCCGTTCGGTCGTGTCGGGTGCTGTGTTCGAATACCTGAATTTCACCAATCAGTCGGGACCACTCCATTGGGATCCGATCGACAATGTAAACACCTCGCTTAAAGGTGAAGCTACGGGCGCTGACAACTATTACAATAATTATTATTACAATGGGTATGCCTATCGAGGCATGTCGCAGGGAACGCCTTTCCTGCCTTCGACAATCTACAACACTGACGGCTTTCTGCGTTTCACCGACACTCGTGTAAAAGGATTCCATGCGGCCGTGTCGGGTTATATAACTCCTGAGATCGGCTATCGTGCAATGGCTTCGTGGCGCCGCAGTTTCGGCCAGGCATTCGAACAGCGGATTAAACCCGCTGAAGCAACCTGCTGGATGCTGGAATGCAACTACAATCCCGATAAAGACGATATTTTCACCCTGTCGGCTCAGATCGGAATGGATAGAGGTGAGTTGTTGGGTGGCAATAAATTCGGTTTTGGTCTTGGACTTAAAATACATCTTTAAACATGCGCATGAAATTGATACGCTTTAGTTTGCTGGCACTGCTGCTGTTGCCGTTCGGATCGTGTACACATAACGATGGTGACATAGGTTTGCTGTTTGGAAGCTGGCATCTGACAGAAATGACGGTCGACGGTGTAAAGGTCGATGATTACGAAGGCGATGTTTTCTGGATGTTTCAGAACAGTGTAGTGTGTATGCGCCAGGTGTTGCCCTATCATGAAGTTGATGAGCGCTGGGGCGACTGGCGTTGGGCCGGAAAAGACGAGCTGTTGCTCAATTTCGATCATTATGATGAACTTCGCGACCCCGACGATCCCTCCTATTTGCCATTACCCCAAATGGGGCTAATTGCCGGCGACAACGTGATGCACGTAGAGCATCTGACGGCCAACCGAATGCGTCTTTCCTACGCCAACCGTGTCTATTCTTTCAAAAAACATTGATTTAGAGCATACACCAATAAATTAAAACACGCTGAGGTCGCAGATCTCAGCGTGTTTTGATATTATTATTATGGGATGTATATGTTTATTTTGGCAGACTGTAGTAGTGGTCGAGCACATCGCGTGCGGCAGTGAACGACGACTGCAGATTGGCCAACACTCGGGCTTCTTTGTCGCGCAACATACGCTCAACCTCCGGATTGCTGTAGAAGTTGCGACGAAGCTGTTCATCGATAGTTTCATACATCCAGTAGCGGGCCTGCTGTTGGCGTTTGGCTTCGAAGTAGCCGTTTTCGCGTGCAAACACAAAGTAACGGTCGATCATGTCCCAGACTTCATCAATGCCGAGGTCGTAGTAGCCCGAGTAGCACCGAACCTCAGGAATCCAACCAGATTGTGTGGGAGGGAATAGATGTAATGCGCTTCTGAATTGAGCCTGTGCCAGGCGTGCGCGGTCGATGTTGTCGCCGTCGGCCTTATTAATTACAATCCCGTCGGCCATTTCCATAATTCCGCGCTTTATGCCTTGCAACTCGTCGCCAGTGCCGGCAAGCTGGATCAACAGAAAGAAGTCGACCATTGAGTGTACTGCGGTTTCGCTTTGTCCGACCCCCACGGTTTCTACAAAGATGTTATTGTAGCCTGCTGCTTCGCAGAGAACTATTGTTTCGCGGGTTTTGCGGGCAACTCCTCCCAGACTGCCTGCCGACGGGCTGGGACGTACGAACGCCGACTGGTGCACGGCCAGACGCTCCATTCGTGTCTTGTCGCCGAGAATGGAGCCTTTTGTGCGTTCGCTTGAGGGGTCAATTGCGAGCACGGCCAGTTTGCCCCCCTGTTTGAGCACATGCAGTCCGAACGAGTCGATAGAGGTTGATTTGCCGGCACCAGGAACGCCAGTGATGCCTATTCTCCGCGAGTTGCCAGAGTGTGGCAGACATTTTTCAATAACTTCCTGGGCAATGGCTTGGTGATCGGGAGAAAGACTTTCCACGAGTGTCACTGCACGCGACAGTGTTGTCACGTCGCCTTTTAATATGCCGTCGACGAGTTCGGTTGCCGAAGGCAAAGCACGCCGTTTGCGTGGTTTCAGGTATGGGTTTACCGACGGTGGTTGGGCAACACCGGCATTTACGGTCAGGCCGGTGTATTGTTCGTTGTTTTCGATGTGGCAGTGTTGAGCCGTATGAGTGTGATGTTTTGCTTGCTCTTCCATGGTTGTCAATCTGTTAGCTCGCCAACTATGCGCACGCCCGAAACGGGTCGTTGAGGGTCGTTGGCAATTATTGTAAGGCGTGAGTTAATCATACCGTCGGTGGTAAATTTCGGAGAATCAGTGTCGACACTTATTTTTATCACAGTTTGTTTGCCGGGTTTGATTTTTTTTGATCCGACCTTTATGTCCAAACCGTCGTCGACTGACGACACGCGATGTAGAATCAGAGGCTTCTTGCCATAATTCTGAACAATTATTTCTGTTTCAATCTTTTCGCCTTTGCGTACGCGTCCCAGATCGGCCGACGATGTGCTGACTGCTATACGTGGCGCTTTTTCGAGTTCAGACGGTGTCAGTTGGCTGAAATCTTCGTTTAGTACTGCGATCAGTTCCACGGGCTGGCTGTCGGCCGATGATGCATCGGGGCGAACCGTGACTTTTGCCGAGTTCAGCCCCCATAAGTCGGGAGCCTTGGCTGTGTTGTAGAAGAATGTGAATGTTGTCTGTTGCCCGGGCGGAACTTCAGCCGGAGCTATGTTGACGTCGATATAGGGGGGCAGACCGATGACAACCGGGCGTATTGTGTCGGCGCTGTGATTGTAGCCGTCGAGGAACGATGTTTTGGTGCGTCCTTTTGTGATTTCGCCGAAATTAAGGGCGGCATTGCGTAGTTTAAGTTTGCCTACTTCAACGGGGAAATGGGCACGCAATGTGTTGGCTGAGCCTATAACAACACCCTTTATCGTAAGCACCGAATTCGGGTTTGCCGCATCGCTGGTGCGCACCTTCACCTTTTTGTCGAACTTGCCAGGGCGTGCAAACGGGTTGTAGGTCACAGTCATGACAGCTGTGTCGCCCGGTGCTATTGGTGCGCGGTCGTAGGTCGGTGCCGTGCAACCACACGAAGCGTGGGCCGACAGGATCGATAGCGGTTCGTCGCCGTCGTTGACCAACCGGAATGTTGTTGACACATTTCCCATGTCTTCGTCGAAAGCTCCGAAATCGTAGGTTGTTTCTAGCCAGCGGCCTATGCCAGCAGCCTGAGCTGCTGTGATGGCTGTGGCGGCTGCAATGGAGGCTATTGCGCGCTTAATGTAAATCAAATGCATGGCTATTTCGATGGAATCACATTACCGGCTATGCGCAGTTTGAGTTTCGCCGGTTTTGCGTTTGTTTTAACTGTTATGGTCTTATTGAACTCACCGGGACGGCCTATAGGCTCGTAGCTTACGGTTACGATGCCGGTGTCGCCCGGCGCAACCGGTTTCTTTGGAACCTGAGGCTTGGTGCAACCACACGAGGCTGTAGCCGATATGAACACAAGCGGGCTGTCGCCAATGTTGACTACCTTGAACTGATGTGTGACGCGGCCTCCCCGTTCCTGAATGTTGCCGAAATTATACATGTCGTCGACCGGCACGGCTTTTGGCGAACCGGCTATTGCTGCTGCTGTGCCTACAGCAAGTGTGGCCAGAAATATATTCAATCGTTTCATTTTTCGAATAGATAAGTGGTTATATTCTTTCTGATATAACAAGATAAAATTAGCAACAAAGGTTCATGTTAGCCGAAAATCAATGTTAAAATTGTTTAAACGTCTATTTGAGCACACCCTCAATGCCAATTCCGAACAGTGCGTAGTCGTACCAAACGGGGTCGTCGGGTCGCATTTTGTGCAGCTCTTCGGTCAGTTCGACAGCTGAGCGGCGGTCGGCGGCTTTTCGGTCGAGCAATCCGAGCGCACGAGCTGTATTGCCCACGTGTACGTCGAGCGGAATGAATAGCTGGGCTGGCGTGAGCACACCTTTCCATACACCGAGGTCAACGATGCCGTCGTCGCGCACAAGCCAGCGCAGCGCCATGTTGAGGCGTTTAAGCGCAGTCTGATTCATGTTCAGAGGCAGACAGCGCGAATCGGTGCATCCGTTGTTGGCTTCGCAAAGCTCGTGGTTGATGGCTGCAGCCAGTTCCCATGCCGGAAATTCCGACATTGCTATGCCTTTGTCGCGTGCAAAATCGGCCAGCGAGTCATATCGGCTATAAATTCGGTGGAGCCCGAGCAGGAAATGGCGCAGGTTGTCGGTGAAAAACGTGCGGTGAATATTTTGTCGGTCGGGCAAGTCGTCGAATCCGCGTTCCATGACAAATCGATGGGGCGCGTTGTCCATCAAGGCCAACATGCGTGTGCAATCGGCGCAAATCATTTTGCGGTTACCCCACGCGATCGACGAGCACAGCAGAGAAGCAATCTCAATGTCTTGCGTCGAGGTGAACTGGCGGGGAAACTGCACCGGGTCGTTTTCTATGAATTCGGGTGAGTTGATTCGCGCTGCATGGAAATCGAGCAGTTCTTTAAGCGATGAACCGTTGTCGTCTGACATATATAGTTGAATGATAAATGTTTTCGGCAATTTTGATGTGTTGTAAGTTACCCGAAATGCAGAGATACTCCGTGGAGCACCCCTGCATTTCGGGCGCATCGCCAATTGCGACACACCATGTTTGCCCGCAGGCAATTTTTATTTCATGTAAACCGGAGATTATTCTTCGTCCGATTCCTTCATGTTGTGGAACACATTCTGCACGTCTTCGTCGTCTTCGAGTTTTTCGATGAGTTTTTCGATAGCCGCGCGCTGTTCTTCGGTCACTTCCTTGAGGTCGTTGGGAATACGTTCGAATTCCGATGAAATGATTTCAAATTCATTGTCTTCGAGGTATTTCTGTATGTTCGAATACTCTTCAAAAGCACCATAGAGCACGATTTCTTCTTCGTCGGGCTCGATTTCGTCGACACCGTAGTCGATCAGTTCCAGTTCGAGGTCTTCGAGCGACACGCCGTCTTTGGGCTTGATGTGGAAAACCGATTTGTGGTCGAACAAGAATGTGAGCGAGCCCTGAGTGCCGAGGCTGCCGCCGTGTTTGTTGAAGTATGAGCGCACGTTGGCCA
>CAYQYL010000032.1:0-23872 GCA_964421745.1 uncultured Muribaculum sp.
ATCAACCATAAATATCGCCCCTATCTCATCGGCCAGACGACGCATGCGGGCATAATCCCATTCGCGAGAATAAGCGCTTGCACCACCTATAATCAGTTTCGGACGCTCTGCACGAGCAACCTGTTCCATTTGCTCATAGTCGACTAGGCCTGTTTCCGGACTTACATTGTATTCAAGTGCCTGAAAAACGAGGCCACTGAAATTCACTGGGCTACCGTGCGAAAGGTGTCCACCATGCGACAGATTTAAACCAAGAAATTTATCGCCCGGTTTCAAACAAGCCATAAAGACCGCCATATTTGCCTGTGCCCCAGAATGAGGCTGAACGTTAGCATACTCGGCACCGAAAAGTTTCTTAACGCGATCGATAGCCAGTTGTTCGGCCAGATCGACCACCTCGCAGCCTCCATAGTAGCGGTGGCCGGGATAACCTTCGGCATATTTATTAGTCAGGCACGATCCCATAGCCTGCATAACCTGCGGACTTACGAAATTTTCAGATGCAATAAGTTCAATGCCATGACGCTGGCGCTGATGTTCGCGCTCGATAATGTCAAAAATCTGGGTATCTTTTTCCATTTTTATTTTGAGTTTTATTTATTCTATATAATATATCCGGCTATTTCTTTTTTACCGACCAACCAAAACGGCCGATCTGATCGCCAAGTGTATAGTAAGCTCCATGCGAATAAGCTATCAATCCCGCTTTTCTCATATCGAACGCTCCGGTTTCTGGATCGATAAGCTTTTCATCGGCTAAAACATTTATAACCTCAGCGAGAAACATATCGTGAGATCCAAGATGAATAATTTGCCGAACCCTACACTCAATGCTGACAGGAGATTCCTGAATATAAGGCGATGAAACTTTCTCACCCTTCACTGGCGTAAGACCGGTTTCTTTCCATTTGTCGTAATCTTTACCAGAGCGGACACCTGCCCAATCTGTAGCACGAGCCATTTCTTCTGTTGTCAGATTAATTGTGAATTCCATCAAATCCTTAATCAGATTATAAGAATGCCGAGAAGGACGCACAGATATATAGCACATGGCCGGATCTGTACAAACTGTACCGGTCCATGCCACTGTTAGCATATTATAATTTTCCGGCGAATTGCCGCAGCTGACCAGTACGGCCGGCAATGGATAAATCAGTGTTCCGGGTTTCCAGCTCTGTCTCATTCTTTATTTGATATGAGCATTCTTTGCAGTAACTGTGTGTCCGCAGTAATGGCAACGAAGCACGTGACGCTCAGGGTCTATCAACTCAAAACGTGTCTGCATGGGCTCATTATTGGTGATACACTTGGGGTTGTCACATTTAACAATTCCAACAATCGTTTCCGGTATGGTGACATTGTATTTTTCTACAACCTCAAAATTGCGAATGATATTGATCTTTGCTGTTGGAGCAATGAGTGCAATTCTGTTAATCACATCTTGCGGGAAAAATGTATCAGCTACTTTTATAATACCCTTTGTTCCGAGTTTTTTCGAATCGAGATTATTGCCTATTGTAACATGACGGTCAATTTTCTCTATTCCGAGAATCGAAACTGCTTGAAAAAGTGCTGACGAGGGAATGCGATCAATCACCGTGCCATTTTCGAGCGCGGCAACAGCAAGTTCTTTATTGTTTGCTTTCATGCGTTTTCTGTTGTAATAGGTTGGTCTAATTCTGGCACCTCAATTCCAAGTGCCCGGCAAATAATAGCCTGGCGTGCATAGAGCCCGTTTTGAGCTTGCTGGAAATAGTATGCCTTTGGCGAGTCGTCGACATCTTGATTGATTTCATTAACTCGCGGTAGTGGATGTAGTACACGCAGGTTCGGTTTGGAATCTTCCAACATAGCTGCGTTCAGCGTGTAGAGATTCTTTACCTTTTCATATTCCATTATATCGGTAAAGCGTTCGCGCTGCACTCGCGTCATATAAAGAATATCACTCGAATTGATTACTTCCGGTGAGAATTCTGTGTATTCATTATATGCAATTCCATTTTCTTGGCAAAACTGTTTGTACTCGGCCGGCATTTGCAACTCCCGACATGCTACAAAGTTGAACGTCGGGTTGAAATAGCGCATCGCCATTAGCAGTGAATGCACGGTTCTGCCGTACTTGAGGTCACCGACCATTGTTATTGTCAAGTCAGTCAGCTTACCTTGTGTTTTGTATATCGAATATAAGTCGAGCATAGTCTGCGACGGATGTTGGTTAGCACCGTCACCTGCATTAATGATAGGAGTGTCCGTCACTTCTGTAGCATACCGAGCAGCCCCTTCAAGGTAATGACGCATTATTATAAGGTCGACATAGTTCGATACCATTTTTATAGTATCTTTTAAAGTTTCTCCCTTCGACGAACTCGTGGTGCTCGCATCTGAGAAACCTACTACCCTTCCGCCTAAACGGTTAACAGCTGTTTCAAAACTCAGGCGCGTACGTGTTGAAGGTTCAAAAAACAATGTGGCAACCATTTTGCCGTCAAGAATTTTCTGATTCGGATTTGCCTCAAAATAACTCGCCTGCCTCAGCAATTGCAGGATTTCTTCTTTGCTGATGTCAGAAATAGACACAAGGCTATTGGAATTCATTGCAGTATTCGATAGTTTATTTTTCACAAAAGTAATATATATCAAAACGATTTCCAAATTTTATTTTTAACCCTAATTCCTATTTTATAGGTATAATTTGGTGAATTGTTCTTATCTTTGTATTGTAGTTTTCAAAATCTAATTGCTGATGATTAGCCGTTGAAAACATAATCACTGACATCATGTATAGTGAACTTTCCGGCGTTCATGAGCATTCTATATTGAAATACTTTACAATAATGGCAGAATCTAATTTCATCGATTACGTAAAAATAGTTTGCCGATCAGGCAAAGGTGGTGCAGGCTCACGCCATTTTCACCGCGCTAAATATGTTCCTAAAGGCGGTCCCGACGGGGGCGACGGTGGTCGAGGCGGTCACATTATTCTCCGAGGCAACAGCCATATGTGGACCCTTCTCCCTCTAAAATACCAACGTCATGTTTTTGCCGGCAATGGTGCTCCCGGCACCGGGGGACGCAGCTTCGGCAAAGATGGAGAAGACAAAATCATCGAAGTTCCGTGTGGGACAGTTGTTTTCGATGCTGAAACTGGTGACTATCTCTGCGAAGTAACAGAAAACGGACAGGAAATCAAACTGCTGCGCGGAGGCCGTGGTGGACTTGGAAACTGGCATTTCCGCACTTCCACTAATCAGGCGCCACGCTATGCTCAGCCTGGCGAACCGGCTATCGAAAAAACAATTATCTTAGAGCTTAAGCTTCTTGCCGATGTCGGTCTTGTCGGTTTCCCCAACGCAGGGAAATCCACTCTGCTGTCTGCAATCTCCGCAGCCCGGCCTAAAATAGCCGATTATCCTTTCACAACTATGGAACCACAGTTAGGCATCGTCAGCTACCGCAACTCACAATCTTTTGTAATGGCCGACATTCCAGGTATAATTGAAGGAGCAAGCGAGGGTCGAGGTCTGGGATTGCGGTTTCTCCGTCATATCGAACGCAACGCTGTTCTACTTTTCATGGTTCCTGCCGATGCCGACGATATAAAAAAACAATATCATATTTTGCTCAACGAACTCCAGCAGTTCAATCCAGAGCTAATGGATAAACCACGAGTCCTTGCTATTTCAAAAAGCGATATGCTCGATGAAGAGCTAAAACAGATATTGAGTCATGATTTACCGGACGACCTGCCTCATGTTTTCATTTCAGCTGTTGCCGGAACTGGAATTCAAGAACTTAAAGACGTGCTTTGGAAGGCAATCAACGACGAATCGAATCGTATTGAACAATCAACAATAACCCATCGTCAGCTCGACGAGCATCATCGCGTCAAAGAAGAAGATGAATTCATTTTCGACACACCCGAAAAGCCGGCCGATGACGATCTCGAAGAATATGACGACGAAGAGTATGACGATTTCGACGATGAAGAAATCGATGCTTCAGACCGCGATTGGGAATTCGGAGTAAACACCGACGAATAGCATTCGGACAAGCAATATATTCAATCGGGGGAGAGCCCCATTCGACCCTCCCCCGACTATTTTTAACATTACAGGGAAATATACAAACCAATTTAATCACAAATATGAAACTACGTAATTTACTTTCTCTTACAGGGTTGTTTTTAAGCATGGGTGCGTACGCACTCACTCTTCCAGGTGTTATCGACAACAACATGATGCTACAGCAAAAAACCGACGCATCATTATGGGGTTGGGCGAAACCTGGTTCGACAGTAAAAATTCACACAGCATGGAACAATAAAGACTACACTGCCAAAGCTACCGGTAAAGACGGTCGTTGGGAAGTTAAAGTAGCGACTCCAATAGCATCTTACGAACCCACATCAATTACAATTGAAGGTGATGGCGAAAAAAAGACACTCGATAATGTGCTAATCGGCGAAGTATGGTTTGCTTCAGGCCAATCTAACATGGAAATGCCTGTCATGGGGCTTCCCGGCACACCTATGGAAGGTTCCAACGATGTGATTGCTACTGCTGCCAAAAATAAAGGAAAAATCCGCATGTACACTGCTCCGAAAGCACTCATGGTTGAACCTAAACAGAACACCGAAGGCTCCTGGTTGGAATGTACACCGGAAGCGGTTGCCAACTTCTCGGCTATCGGATACTTCTTTGCCGACAAACTTCAACAGATGATCGATGTTCCTGTCGGTGTGATCAACTGCAGCTATGGCGGAACTTTTGTTGAAGCTTGGATGCCCCGTGAAATAGTTTCTACATATCCCGACATTGATCTTTCCGTAGTAGCACAAGCCGGCGATCCGGTAAAGAATCAATACACTGCAATGTATAACGGCATGCTATACCCACTCGCCGGATACACAGTGAAAGGTTTTCTTTGGAATCAAGGAGAAAGCAATGTAGGCCGACACGATACCTATGCCGACCGCTTGGCAACCATGGTTAAACACTGGCGCGGCTTGTGGAATAACGATACTCTGCCGATTTATATGGTGGAAATCCCACCGTTCTGCTACTCTGATGGACTGGACGGCACTTCCGGAGCTCTCCTGCGTGAAGCTCAGGTCAAAAGCCTAAGCCTTATACCCTACAGCGGCATCATTTCTTCAACCGACCTTCAGGCTCCCGGGGAATGGTGGCAGATCCACCCTGCTATCAAACGCCCTGCCGGCGAACGTCTGGCCTACATGGCTGCCGTACGTAACTACGGCATCGGAGGTATAGATTCTGAATCACCACGTTTTGAAAGCATGACTTTTGAAAACGACGGAAAAACCGCAGTGATTAAACTTGCCAATGCTCCGTTTGGCCTGGCTCCATACCGCGACATTGAAGGATTCGAAGTGGCAGGTGCCGACAAGGTATTCCACCCGGCCAAAGCTGAACAGAATTTCTGGTATGTGCCCGGCGATATGGGGCTTGTCAGGATATCTTGCCCCGAAGTTGACAAAATCGAATCAGTACGCTATCGTTTCAAGAACTACCCCGACACAAAATGTGCCTACGGTGTGCGTAATCTACCCTTGATGCCCTTCCGAACCGACAATTGGGAAAAATAACACCACTGCGCCATGAAATTACGCAACACATTGCTTTTTATCGCATTGCTTTCATTCACAAGCATTAGCGCACTTAACTTGCCTGCCATCATCGGCAACAACATGATGCTCCAGCAAAGCACTGATGCCCGGTTGTGGGGTTGGGCGAAACCCGGTTCGAAAGTGACCGTGACTACTGCCTGGAACGGTAAACGCTATTCCGCAACTACGGCTGCCGACGGTAAATGGGTGCTGAATGTAGCAACGCCCGCAGCATCATATACACCTACTTCATTCACAGTTGAAGGCGACGGCGAAAAAATCAAAGTCGACAATGTTCTTATCGGCGAGGTTTGGTTTGCTTCCGGACAATCTAACATGGAAATGCCTCTGCGCGGGTTCATGGGATCTCCAGTCAATGATGCTGATGAAGCTATTGCAACAGCTGGTCAACGCAAACATGCCCTACGATTCACAACGACCACTCGGCAGCTAAGCGCTGTCCCACTTGACAGTGTTGGTGGTTCCTGGGTGGAATGTACGCCTGAAAATGCCGCTGAGTTCTCTGCTATCGGCTATTTCTTCGCAGACAAGCTACAACAGATCATCGATGTTCCTGTCGGTGTGATCAACTGCAGCTATGGCGGAACATGTGTTGAAGCTTGGATGCCCCGTGAAATAGTTTCTACATATCCCGATATCGATCTTTCCGTTGTTGCACAGCCACAAGATCCGGTAAAGAATCAATACACAGCCATGTACAACAGCATGCTATACCCTATTGCCGGATACACAGTGAAAGGATTTATTTGGAACCAAGGAGAAAGCAATGTAGGCCGACACGATACATATGCCGACCGCTTGGCAACCATGGTTAAACACTGGCGCGGCTTGTGGAATAACGATACTCTGCCGATTTATATGGTGGAAATCCCGCCGTTTCATTATCCTGATCGTTTCAATGGAACCTCTGGAGCCTTGTTGCGTGAAGCTCAGGCCAAAAGCCTAAGCCTTATTCCCTACAGCGGCATCATTTCTTCAACCGACCTTCAGGCTCCCGGTGAATGGTGGCAGATCCACCCTGCTATCAAACGCCCGGCCGGTGAACGTCTGGCATATATGGCCGCCGTACGCGACTACGGTGTCGGTGCTGTCGATTCGGAATCGCCACGCTTTGAAAGCATGACTTTTGAAAACGACGGAAAAACCGCAGTGATTAAACTTGCCAATGCTCCGTTTGGCCTGGCTCCATACCGCGACATTGAAGGATTCGAAGTGGCAGGTGCCGACAAGGTATTCCACCCGGCCAAAGCTGAACAGAATTTCTGGTATGTGCCCGGCGATATGGGGCTTGTCAGGATATCTTGCCCCGAAGTTGACAAAATCGAATCAGTACGCTATCGTTTCAAGAACTACCCCGACACAAAATGTGCCTACGGTGTGCGTAATCTACCCTTGATGCCCTTCCGAACCGACAATTGGGAAAAATAACAACAACACTTATATCAACAATGAAACTACGAAACATACTATTTTTAGCTACGCTAATCGCTTACGGAAGTATGAGCGCACTTAACTTGCCTGCCATCATCGGCAACAACATGATGCTCCAGCAAAACACTGATGCCCGGTTGTGGGGTTGGGCGAAACCCGGTTCAAAAGTGACTGTGACCACTGCCTGGAACGGTAAACGCTATTCCGCAACTACGGCTGCCGACGGTAAATGGGTGCTGAATGTAGCAACGCCCGCAGCATCATATACACCTACTTCATTCACAGTTGAAGGCGACGGCGAAAAAATCAAAGTCGACAATGTTCTTATCGGTGAGGTTTGGTTTGCTTCCGGACAGTCAAACATGGAAATGCCTATGCAAGGTTTCATTGGTTCTCCAGTCGACGGATCGAATGAAGCAATTGCAACAGCGGGAAAACACAAACATGCATTACGCTTTTCTACAACTCCGCGACAGCTTAGCGCAACCCCGCTCGACAGTGTCGGTGGTCCTTGGGTAGAATGTACGCCCCAGAATGCCGCAGAGTTTTCGGCTATCGGCTATTTCTTTGCACGCCGTCTGAATGAGATTCTCGATGTTCCTGTTGGCGTTATTAATTGTAGCTATGGGGGCACGCGGGTTGAAGGCTGGATGCCGAAAGAACTTCTTGAAAAATGCCCCGATGTTGACTTGTCGCTTGCCGCAAAACCAGGCGTTGTCGAATGTTTCCAGCCGATGTCAATGTACAACGGGATGTTATATCCATTGTCGGGCTATACCGTAAAAGGATTTCTTTGGAATCAAGGTGAGAGTAACGTAGGAATGCACGATACCTACCACAACCGCCTTGCCGACATGGTTGGACACTGGCGTGCCCTATGGAACGATAACGACAGCATAATGCCATTTTATGCAATCGAAATTCCCCCATTCTGCTATGGCGACGGACTCGAAGGCGTTTCTTCAGCTCTTCTGCGCGAATCGCAGCAAAAAAGCATTAAACTCATCCCGAATAGTGGAATGATCTCATCAATCGATCTATACACTCCCGATCTATGGTGCCAGATACACCCGTCGGTAAAACAACCGGCAGCCGACCGTCTGGCCTTTATGGCGGCTGCTCGTACTTATGGAATCCCCGGAATCCAATATCAGTCACCTTCATTCAAAAGTATGGAAAAACTCGACAATGGCTCTGCTGTTCTGATCCGCTTCAACGACTGTGTCGAAGGTATGCAACCCTATCAAGGGCAAGAAGGTTTTGAAGTGGCTGGTGTTGATAAAAAATTCTATCCGGCAAAAGCAGAACAAGTGTTTGGACCGTTCCCTGTCGTTGAAGGAATCAAACTAACATCGCCTGACGTAAAAGATATCGTAGCCGTACGTTACCGATTCAAAAACTGGCCCGACACTGGAAATGTTTACAATCTTCGTCAGCTTCCTCTGATGCCATTCCGCACCGATAACTGGTAGTTTAAACGGAATTAAATGTAATAGTAATGAAAATCGTTTATGAAGATAACCATCTTCTCGTTGCCTTGAAAGATCCGGGTGAGATCGTACAAGGCGATAAAACCGGCGATCAGCCAATGTCGGAAAAGATAAAACTCTGGCTTAAAGAAAAATACAACAAGCCTGGAAATGTCTTTTGCGGTGTGGTTCACAGGCTCGACCGCCCAGTAGGTGGACTTGTTATATTCGCGAAAACATCAAAAGCTCTTTCAAGGCTTAACGAAATGCTGCGACAAGGAAAAATTCATAAGACCTACTGGGCTATAACACGCAACAAGCCACCACGGCAAGCCGACACGCTAACCCATTACATTACAACTCGTCAGGAAAACAACAAGTCGTACGCCTCCAACAAACCTGTCGAAGGTGCCTTGAAATCGCAGCTTGAATACAAGCACATAGCTTCTTCCGATCGCTATAATCTGTTAGAGATCAAATTGCTCACAGGCCGAAAACACCAGATCCGTGTGCAGCTTGCCAAAATAGGATGCCCTATCAAGGGCGATCTTAAATATGGCGACAAGCGCAGTAACCCTGACGGAAGCATATCTCTCCAGGCTCACCATCTGGAGTTCGTGCATCCTGTCAGCGGTAATCTAATTAGTCTGACAGCACCTGTGCCCGACGACAATTTATGGAATGCACTTTCACAATCAATTAATCAATAATTACGCTATGCCATATACATCTGCAACTAAACTGATCAGCAGCCTAAAAGCATTTCTCGATGCTTCAGTCTGCAATTTCTACGCAGCTTCAACTCTTACCGATATCCTGCTTCACAAAGGATTCGTGCAACTCAACCCGTCAGAAAAGTGGAACCTGAAACCTGACGGACGCTATTTCGTTGTGAAGAACAACACTGCCGTATTTGCGTTTGTTGTCGGAAGTGGAAATGCTGCAGATGGATTTAAAATAATTTCTGCACACAGCGATTCTCCCGGTTTCAGAATTAAACCCTCACCCGAGATAATCTCCGACGGAGGAATTATAAAGTTAAACACAGAAGTATATGGTGGTCCGATCCTGTACACCTGGTTCGACCGTCCGCTTTCTATTGCCGGACGCGTAATGCTTCGGGGAGCCGACCCTTTACATCCTGTTACTAAACTCGTCCGTTTCCCAAACCCGTTGCTCACTATTCCACATCTGGCTATTCATTTCAATCGCGCTGTAAACGAAGGAAATCCACTCTCCAAACAGACCGATATGTTGCCGGTTCTGGGTATCGAGGGTAAAGGAGAAGAAACCTCCGACTATTTGCTTCGTTTGCTGGCGAAAAATCTGAATGTTGAAACATCCGACATCCTCGCAACAGAGTTGTCGCTGTTCGATACAACTGAGGCTTGCCGTGTCGGCGTACATAGTGAACTCATCTCTTCCGGCCGTATCGATGACCTGTCAATGGTTCATGCCGCACTGATCGCTCTACTGTCAACTGCTACTCAATCCGACAAATCGACACGAATCATGGCGATTTTCGACAATGAAGAAACCGGTTCAGGAACAAAACAGGGTGCAGCATCTCCGGTGTTAGCAAATATCATGCAGAGAATCACTACATCGTTAAAAGGCAACAATGAAGACTTCCTCTGTGCAATTGCAAACTCATTCATGATCTCGGCCGACAACGCACACGCATTCCACCCAAACTACCCTTCAAAATATGACCCGACCAATCATCCTGTCATGGGTGGAGGACCGGTTATCAAAATCAATGCTAACTGCAAATACATGACTGATGCCGACTCTGCCGCCGTGTTCCGGGGAATATGCGAAAAAGCAGGCGTACCGTTCCAGTACTTCGTCAATCACTCCGATGTAGCAGGTGGCTCTACGTTAGGCAACATCCTCACCTCTCAACTCGACATTAGAGGTGTTGACATGGGCGCAGCGGTTTGGGCTATGCACTCTATCCGAGAAACAGCCTCTTGTGCCGACCACATCAGCACAATCCGCGCGTTCCAGACATTCTTCCGACCCTGATACAGCTCGCTGCATGAAAAAAGCCCGGAATTAACCGGGCTTTTTTCATGCAGTATCATTTAGGATAAATGTCGTTTTTTTACATCTAAAAGTTCTTCAACAGTTACATCGGCAACAGTATCAACAATACAATGTCCTTTGCCGGCAAGCAATTCCCGGCTCACTGTTGTCGCCACTGAAACTACAGTTGCGCCGGAAGCCATTCCTGCCGCCATTCCCGACAATGAATCTTCAAACACGAAACACTGTTCAATGGGAACCCCTACCCGATTTGCGGCCAATAAGTAACCCTGAGGATCGGGTTTCGAGCGAGTGACATCGGCTGCCGTAATAACAGCATCGAATCGCTCCAGGAAACGTGGTTGCCTTTGCTTCAAATAACTCATTTTCTGCGAATCGCTGCTCGTCACTATCGCCGTAGCAAATCCGTTTATCTTTAATGCATCCAGCAACCGGTCTACACCCGGATATACCTTATAATCCATCTTGGATTCAAACTCATGCAATCGGCTAACAACATCCGACGCAACCGCCTGATCAGGAAAATAAGTTTTTAAGATATTGTCAAGAGTTGTTCCTTTAATAATGTAAGGGAACCGCTCTACACCGGTTGGATGAACCCTTTCAAGTTCTTCGTAAAATTTCGTGTATGATGACTCTGTGTCGATCAGCACACCGTCCATATCGAAAAGTGCACCAAATTTCGGCCGAATGTCGTGTGATAGCTGTGTCATTAATTATTTTGTAGTAGTTCCGGTTGCCTCCTTTGTTTTCTGCATTTCAAATCCGGCCTCAAGTCCGTCGTAACTCTGCAGAATCTTATTCAGGCCCTGAACTGTGGAATTACCAGAAAATTTCGCTACAGCATTGACAATCTTCATCAGCTTCGAAACATCAAATGTCAGCTGCAATTTATTTCCATTAAGTTTCGACACAGAAGCATCCATTTTGCCGATGTTGATTTTGCCTAATGTTTTAAACTGGAACACCATTTTGCCGTCATCGCCGGAAACAATGTTACCCTTTAATTCACCTTTTTTTAACTTCATCACAAAAGTGCTGTCCTTCTCAATTGTAAGCACAGTTTGGTCGAGTCCAATCTTTTTGTAGTATGGTTCAATCTTACCTTTGATTGTAGATCCGGCTGCAGCGCCCCCTGCTTTCATCAGAAGATTATCCGATTTAAAATTCACGGCAGGTCCGCTGTATTCCCATACACCTGTGATATCGGTGGGTTTCAGAACATCAGCAACTTTTCCAAGCAATCCGGCCAAACCACTTCCTTTATCGTTCTTGGTTGAATCTGACGATGTTGACGACACCTTCGATAGCAAATCTTTAAAATCTAAACCTTGAGCCGAAGCTGAAGTGACAAACATCATGGCTATCGCGATAGCCGAAAGCAAACGTTTAACTTTCATAATCTTTTGTTTTTAGTTAGTTATTGCCTCATTCCAGAACAATGTTTCTGAGCGATTTAACATCTTTGAAGTTTGGCTTGGGCGAGTCAACCGGTTGCCAACTCAGAAAATGGGGTTGTTGCGTGCCTGAAGCGCATTTAAAAAAATTACATTTAATATTATCGGCAGGAAAGCTGACATGATCCATACCTAATATATTAAACGGAATTTCGACCAAAATGTTCCAAGAAAATAAACCTTCCAATTCGCGGAATGGTTTAAAACCGCACGCCGGCGACACCTTTATCTGTTCAAGAACTGCCGGATCTATCATTTCTTCACGTCCATTCGACACTACGTAGCCGGCTTTTGTCCCGATACAGTTAAACTCAAGGTAAATAAACCGGTCTGAATTTTCATCTGTCTTAAACGCCATTGCAACCGACGAATCCTCATGAACAGGCGAATTCGTCTTATAGTTAACCGCACGCAGATAGTTGCACCTGACAAAAAAATCTATATAAAGGCACTTGTCGGTATGCGCCATCGAAAGTGTGGTCAACGGTCTGTAAGGATATTCGGGCCAGTTGACACGGTCGATATTTGCTTTAACACCTGACTCCTCAAGCAGTCCTATTATGCCATCGGCGCTATATGTGTTGTCGATATCTATGCGCGGCACACACATTGTGGCGGATGATTCTTTATTCATATTCTTATTATGGGTGTGAGTTTATGTCTGATAGAACAGCCCGGCAATAGCCATAAGCAGCAATACACTACCTATTATTCGGTTTATGAGCCACAACGACCGGACATTAAAATGGGATCTCACTTTGCTGACAAAGTATGTTATTGCAAACCACCAAAGTATTGCGCCGCAAAGAATTGCGATATACCCTAAAATATAATGGTAATATCGGTACTCAGGCAACATAAAATTAAAGCTTGCAAACAAACCCATTGTTATAAACAATATCAATGGATTCGAAAACGTGAGTAAAAAGCCGCTCCCGAAATCAGTCAGGTAGTTGTTGGCGGTTGCCGTAGGTGTCTGCAGCTGACGTGTCGGATTGCGTCTGAAAAGATAAAACGCAAAAGCACCAAGCACAACAGAACCGATTATCTGGAGTATCAATCGGTTTGTATCAACGAAATCTGCTATAAACGACATGCAGAACCCCGTCAGCAGACAATAAATCAAATCGCTCAAAGCAGCTCCAAGCCCTGTAAAAAAGGCCGGCCAACGCCCCTTGTTTAGCGTTCGCTGAATACACAGCATCCCTATCGGCCCCATTGGTGCCGATATAAGAATACCGATGGCAAGGCCCCGGAGTATTATGGCTATGAACGATTCCATCGTCAGTTTACGGTAATAACGAACCTATCTTCTCTGATACAAAAGAACGACGTTGCCTTTTACACTTCAAAGTTACATCAAAAACGAGGGAAAATCAAATTGCAACGCCATAATTTAGGACAATTATAGCATTTAATTCAACCGTGACTCTAATAACTCAAATGCTCACGGCGCGAGGCATCGAGTCTGAGAAGTATAAACAGCAAAATTGTAAATCCCCACAACGACGATCCTCCGTAACTGAAAAATGGCAGCGGAATGCCTATAACCGGACAGAGTCCTATGACCATCCCGACATTGATAGCAAGATGAAAAATAAAATATGACGCCACACAATAAGCATAAACCCTTGCAAACACTGTCGGCTGACGTTCAGCAATCGCGAGCACTCTGAGTATGAGAATCAAAAACAGCAACAGCACGGTGGATGCACCTATAAAACCTTCCTCTTCCCCTATCGTACAAAAAATGAAATCTGTATGCTGTTCCGGCACATACTTCAGTTTCGTTTGAGTGCCATTGAGAAAACCTTTACCCGACAAGCCTCCCGATCCAATAGCTATTTTAGACTGGTTCACATTGTAGCCCGCACCACGCAAATCCTCCTCTATTCCCAGCGACACTTTGATTCGCTGCTGTTGATGAGGTTGAAGCACATCGTCAAACACTTTATTGACCGAAAACATAAAGGCAACTGAAACCAACGCCGCTCCAATAGTCACAAGCACTCTGCTATCGCGCATCCGGGCAAGATAAACAACAAACAAATAGATCAGCGCCCCCGCCGTAATTGCAAAAAAAGCCAGTGTTCCCGAAAATTCTATTCCTGCCAATCCAAGCAAAGTCACAATGCCATCGCCTGCAAGAAATATCAGAAACAGATTCCTACCCACAGCCGTTGCTCCACAATATATGGCGGTCATAAGCACCGTGCCAATCTGAATCATGATAAAAACAGCCAATTCTCCTTGCGACATCGACAGCATCACTTCGTCAACATACTTAACCGTAGTAACGAAAAACACAATTGCACACAGAGCAGCAGCAAGCACAAGACCACTCATTCCCTCACGGTAAAGAACAAAAAACAAAGCTATATAGGCCAATGCTGAACCTGTTTCTTTCTGAGCGAGAATCAGCAATATCGGCAGAAATATTATCATCAGGGCTTTCAGATAATTCGACCAACTCGCATTCAGGTGGAAATTATAGCTTGAAAAAAGTTTTGCCAAAGCTAGAGCTGTCGCGAATTTTGCAAACTCAGCCGGCTGTAGACTCATAGGTCCCAAAACAAGCCACGATCGTGACCCCTTAATGTCGGGAGCCAGAAATATCGTTATGACGAGTAGCACGATAAGCAATCCATAAATGGGATATGCGTATGACTCATAAACGCGGAAATCTGTCAGAAGTATTACAAAACCCAACACAAATCCAAGCCCGATCCAACGCAGCTGTTTGCCTGAAAATTCATCAAACGAAAAAATCGATGCATGGTCGAAGTCATAGCTCGCCGCGTATATTGAAACCACTCCTATCAATACCAGCAGCGTATATATTATCACTGTCGGCCAATCAAGGTAACGGAACACCGATGTCGAATTAGTGTTTCTTAACTCCACTGCTTATAATTGTATTTGATTGTAACATTCGTTCTTCAAGATAGCGGCGTTCAGGTGCTATACTGTCGTTCAGATACTTCTCAATCATCAACGAACCAATTGGAACACCGTACGTCGCTCCAAAACCGGCATTTTCCACATAGACGCAAATAGCAATTTTTGGATTATCATACGGAGCAAAGCCAATGAATGCCGAATGATCTCGACCATGAGGATTCTGAGCCGTACCCGTCTTTCCGCAAACCTCAATTCCCGGCAGATTAGCCAGTCGGCATGTACCTCCCGTTACAGCCATACGCATTCCTTCGGCAACTGCGTCGAAATGTACTTTATCGATTGTTGGATACCGTTTTTCAGTGTATTGCGACGGCATCACCGTATCCTGAATCTCCTTAACCACATGCGGCGTGATGAACCATCCGCGATTAGCTATTGTAGCACAAAGATTCGCTATCTGCAAAGGAGTTGCCAGAATCTCTCCTTGTCCGATAGAGATAGAAATAATCGTATTAGCACTCCATCGTCCTTCACCATAGATCTTATTATAGAATTCTGCATTCGGTATAAAACCTCGACTTTCGTTAGGCAAATCCACACCCAGACGATACCCGTAACCAAGAGAAACCAGATGTTTTTTCCAGACTTCAAAGGCCTCTGCTGTCGAACCGTATTTACTCCTGTGCGAATCGAGCATCCCCTTCAAGCCCCAGCAAAAGTATGCATTGCACGATGTCTGCAGAGCCGGCAGCAATGTGATTGGCGACCCGTGTCCATGACATCCAACCCTTAAACCACCATTAATAAACCCGTGGTAGCAAGGATAGGCCGTATTCAACGTCACGATATTTTCCTGTCGGAGTATTAGTCCTTGTGAGGGCTTGAATGTCGACCCAGGCGGGTAAGCACCCTTCAGAGCCCGGTCGAACAGCGGCTTATAGAAATCCGACATCAATGCATTATAGTTCTTCCCTCGTTCTCGGCCGACAAGTGTCTTAGGGTCATACGTCGGACTACTTACCATGGCCAGAATCTCACCTGTTTCAGGTTCAATGGCAACAATTGCACCTATTTTGTTGGCCATCAACTTCTCTCCATACTCCTGCAGATCAATGTCCAGACTCAGCTTTATGTCACGACCTGATACCGGGGCAACATCGTGGGAACCATTGTCATATTTCCCTTTTATTCGCCCGTACGCGTCGCGGATAAGAATTTCCACTCCTTTTTGACCTCGCAGATGTTCTTCATAACTTTTCTCTACACCAAGGTCGCCCATATAATCGCCCGATGCATAATAACAGTCACGTTCTATATCCTTAGCCGAAACTTCCCGGATATTCCCCAGAACATTTGCCGCAGCCGAACGTGTATATTGGCGTAGGATACGTTGCTGGATGTAGAAACCCGGAAATCTGTAAAGTTTTTCCTGAAGCCTTCCATAGTCTTGAGCCGATATATGCGTAATTAATCGCTGTGGTGTGTATGCCGAATAACCCGGATTCAACCGGCGGTCCCTCATGTCCGTAAAACGCTTCTTCAACTGTTGAGGCGTAATATTAAGTGTCATACAGAAATCAAGCGTATCGAAAGGCTGCACGTCACGAGGAATAATCATCACATCGTAGGCTGGCTGGTTATACACAACCAGTTTGTCATTTCGGTCGCGCATCATACCACGCGAAGGATACAGCGTCTTACGCATAAAAGCATTAGAGTCTGCAAATTCCTTATAACGGTCGTCGAGCACCTGCAAAGAAAACAAGCGCACCAGATATATAATGACAATCAGCAGTGCAAAACCGCCGATTACGTATTTTCTTTTTTCAAGACGATAGTCTTTACGCATTTTAGAGAGAGATAGGTTGGTTTAATCGAGTTGCGAATAAAGAATGTCAAGTCCAAGCAAAAGCAGGAATGTCAGCAGTGAACTGCAAACAATCCTTAGAATCAGGAGTGTAGGCATAAAAAACGAGCACGCCTCAATCGAAAAAATAATCACACAGTAAAGAACCACAAGCGTAAGCAGATAACGGGCATAAGTGTAAAAGCCAAGCGACCTAACCGATGGCTCCGGATTCGACAGTTCTTCTTCTCGTGGAAAATAAAGATGCAGAATCCCATTACGCGACATCGCTATTATTGTGCACGCCAATGCATTCATGCCCTGCGTGTTCGAAAACACGTCTACCGACAATCCCAGCAAGAAAGCAAGAGTGAGAACCTTGTTGACACCCATTGTTATGGGCAACCTCAATATAAAGTAGATGAATACGAACGGCACTGCAACATTGAACAGGCAGATGTTATTAAACACCAGCACTTGTGCCAACAGCAACACAATGAACAATATCGAGAACTGAACAACAGTTTTAGTCATTGAATTTTGCTAACAGTTTGGTTCGTCATTCTACACTAATCGTTTTCTTCGCCACGTCTGATACTGTCCAATTCTTCGCGCAAACTGTTGCGGAGCACCCTCACCGTACTTAATGTCGTAAAATCGGTGAATAGTTTAATCCGAAGCGTATAGAAATTATCATTATGCGCATTCTCATGGCTGATGATTGTGCCAACCGGTATACCTTCGGGAAAAACCGATGAGTAACCGCTCGTAACAATCGTATCACCCGCCTTAAACCTTTCGTGACGTGGCATTTCCTGCAACAAGGCCTCTTGAGGATTCTTGCAATCCCACACAAGAGAGCCGAAATCCGAACGACCTTTGACTTTACAAGACAATTTCATTTTCGGATTAAGCAACGAGATCACCCTCGCCGAATGTGGCCCGACAACGTTAACAATTCCAACTACACCATTCTGATCGACAACGCCCATTTCCGGCTTGATCGAATCAAGCGAACCTTTTTCAATCGTAATATAATTGTGTGTCCGCGAAACGCTGTTGCTAATCACATGAGCAAGCTGGAAGTCGAATCTGGAAGCAACCGAATCTTGCTTTAGCGAATCTTCTTCATTCTGCAGCTCCTTGTTCTTAAGCTGTTTGCGCAACATCGTCACTTCATTTTCCAGCATTGCGTTGCGCAATTGCAAATCCTCATTGATTTCATAGAGGTGGAAATACGCCGTAACACTGTTACTAACACCAAGCAACGACGCGCTGACTGCATTAGCCGACGTCAGGTAAACGTAGTGTTGATAGGGATTCCTGTCAAACAGCAACATACAGCTGACCACTACATAAAACAGGCAAACAAACCATTTGCTGTACTTAATCAGAAAGTCGATTAAATTTCGCATTGGCCAACTGTAAGTTACGCTTGATTTCTAAACTTTTATCGGATCAGGAAATTAAACTTGCTGATATTTTTCAATGCAACACCCGTTCCTCGGGCAACTGCAAGGAGTGGATCTTCAGCAATGTGGAACTGAATACCGATTTTGTCATATAGTCGTTTGTCAAGTCCTCTGAGCAACGCGCCTCCTCCGGCAAGCCAAATACCGTTGCGGACAATATCGGCATACAATTCAGGTGGGGTTTGTTCGAGTGCACTCAGCACTGCCGCTTCTATCTTTGAAATCGACTTTTCGATACAGTGCGAAATCTCCTGATATGTAACAGCCACTTCCATTGGGAGAGCGGTCATCTGATTGGGGCCGTGAACTATAAAATCCTCTGGTGGATCTTCCAGTTCTGTGAGTGCGCTTCCGACTTTCATTTTTATCAATTCAGCCGTGCGTTCACCAACCTTTATGTTATGGGCTCGACGCATATGTTCCTGAATGTCGTCTGTAAGGTCATCGCCTGCTATCTGTATCGATTTGTTGCTCACGATTCCTCCAAGAGAGATAACGGCGATTTCCGAAGAGCCGCCACCTATATCGACAATCATATTGCCTTCCGGAGCCTGCACATCAAGTCCGATGCCGAGTGCGGCGGCCATTGGCTCGTAAATCATATATACATCGCGGCCGTCGGCATGCTCCGATGAGTCGCGCACCGCACGGATTTCAACATCCGACGAACCCGACGGTATACCGACAACCATACGTAGTGTCGGTGAAAACCAGCTGCTTTTAGTGCTGACCTTCTTAACCAGACCGCGTATCATCAGCTCCGCTGCATTGAAGTCGGCAATTACACCTTTACGCAAAGGTCTGATCGTGCGAATTCCCTCGGGCTCACGTCCCTGCATACGCTGTGCTTCTGTTCCGACAGCTATCAGTTTGCCGGTTTTCGTGTCGAGAGCGACAATCGACGGTTCGTCAATAACAATCTTATCGTTATGGATAATAATTGTATTCGCCGTTCCAAGGTCGATTGCTATTTCTTTTGTAAATGAGAAAAGGCCCATTGAACGTGATTGTTATTTTAATGTTTAAAATGACGGATACCGGTGATACCCATTGCTATGTTGTTAGCATTGCAGAATTCAGTTGTTTCGGCATCGCGAATCGATCCGCCTGGCTGAATAACTGCATCTATACCTGCATTAAATGCTATTTCAACACAATCGGCAAACGGGAAGAAAGCATCCGATGCCATTACTGCACCTTTCAGATCGAAGCCGAACGACTGGGCTTTCGCAATAGCCTGCTTCAGAGCATCAACTCGCGAGGTCTGTCCGACTCCGCTTGCAAACAATTGCTTGCCCTTGGCAAGAACTATTGCATTACTCTTAGAGTTCTTGACAATTTTGTTTGCAAACAGGAGATCTTCAATTTGCGCATCTGTTAGCTGACGGTTTGTGGCCTGTTTTACTTCTGCCTTCTGTTCAATTTTCAAATCTCGTTCCTGAACAAGAGCGCCGTTCAGACAAGAGCGGAACTGCATCTTTGTTGTCAGCGGAGCTTTCTGAACGAGTATGATTCGATTTTTCTTCTGTTTCAATATTGCAAGTGCTTCCTCAGAATATGAGGGAGCAATTATCACCTCGAAGAAAATCTTATTAATTTCTTCAGCTGCTTCTGCATCGACCTCGGCATTTGTCACCAAAACACCTCCGAATGCCGAAACAGGGTCGCCGGCCAAAGCGTCGCGCCATGCCTCAGCAACCGTTGCACGAGAAGCCAGGCCACAGGCATTGTTATGCTTCAGAACTGCGAATGTCAGTTCATCGAATTCGCCGATCAATGTAACGGCTGCATCAATGTCGAGCAGGTTGTTATATGAAATCTCTTTTCCGTGAAGCTGGGCGAACATACTGTCGAAATCACCGAAGAAAAATCCTTTCTGATGAGGATTCTCGCCGTAGCGCATCACCTTTGCTCCGTCAATAGCTACGCGCAACGCCGAGGGGCCGTCCTTCTGATCGAAATAATTGAAAATTGCGCTGTCATACGACGAACTCTCCGCAAAAGCTTCTTTCGCCAGCCAGTAACGTTGGTCGAGTGTGGTAGCTGCCGCCCCGTTCTCCTGCATCATCTCCAACAAGGGTTTGTACTGGTTCTTCGAAGCTACAATGGCTACATCATTGAAATTCTTGGCTGCTGCACGTATCAGTGAAATACCGCCTATATCTATCTTTTCGATAATGTCTGCCTCAGATGCTCCTGACGCAACTGTCTGCGCAAACGGATACAGGTCAACTATTACGAGATCTATTTCAGGAATTTCATATTTTGCAATCTGCTCACGGTCGGTTTCATTGTCACGACGGTTCAAAATTCCTCCGAACACTTTCGGATGAAGAGTCTTTACACGACCTCCAAGTATCGAAGGATAGCCTGTCAGATCCTCAACCAGGTCACACGGATAGCCCAGGCTTTCTATAAATTTCTGTGTTCCGCCTGTAGAGAGGAATTTAACTCCATTTTTATTCAGAAGGGCGAGTATTTCGTCCAGTCCGTCTTTATGAAAAACTGATACAAGAGCAGTTTTGATTGGCTTAACGTTTGTCATATCTATTTTTAATTCCATTTAAAGCACAAAGTTACGTAAATTTCAACAAACAGAAGCATTTTAACAAAAAAAATACATCTGAAAAAACATTATATAACAGATAAGGGAGCCACACATCGTGAAGCTCCCTTATCTATTGTAATGCAATTTATTAGAATGGTAAATCGTCTGTCGCATCCGATGTCAGATCAGGGGCTGCCGGAGGCGGCACGGGGGCACCTACCATTGCTCCATAAGCCGGTTGCTGTGGAACACCAGCCTGTGAAGCACCTTTCTCAACTTTCCATCCGTCTATTGACGTATACCAGCGGCCATTGAACTCACGGCTATTGATGTCGTAGCTCAAACGAATTTGTTCACCCACCGACAGAGGATATTGATCTGCGCGGTCCCCGAACAACACAAAGTGTACTTTTTTGGGGTAAGTTTCCTGTGTTTCAAGCACATATTCGCGTTTTTTCCAGTTATTACCGGCCTTCGAAACACCACTCTGTTCTGGAAGTGCAAGTATTATTTTTCCTTCTATTTCCATTGTTATATTGTGATTATTATTTATTGTCTGCTTTAACATTCATATTTGTCAAAGTTACGAATTTGCTTTCCGACAGCCAAATTTTTCATTATAAACTCGTAAAATAAATTACTCTTCGCTCTGCTTCAACGAAAGAAAGTCAGCAACTACAAACGTACTGCCTCCTATAAAAAGCATATCTTCCGCTTCCACTTCTGCCAATGCTGCTTCGTAGGCTTCTTTCACCGTCCGAAAAGTGCGGCCATTCAATCCAAGTTTCGCTGCCGCAGAGCCAAGACTTGAGGCATCCATTGCTCGCGCAACTGAAGCTTGGGTGAAATAATACACCACCCGCTCTTTGGGCATCATTTCCAAGATGTGTGCCACATCCTTGTCCGACACAAAACCGATTATCATTCGCCGTATTCCCGGCCAGCGATCCAGTTGCCGGCTCAGATATTGCCAGCCTCCTTCATTATGGCCAGTATCGCAAATCGTCAACGGACTGTCGTCAACTTTCATCCATCGTCCCGAAAGACCTGTCAGAGAACAGACATTCGCGAATCCATCGATAACAGCTTTGCCTGGAATGTCATAGCCAAGCTTCTCCAATTGCCCGATTGCCGACAAAATTGTGGCAGTGTTCAGTGGCTGACAGTCGCCCGACAATTCACCGGTCAAGGTCCCATAGTCCGTGTTTTCATACCTGATTCCTTCCTCACAAGCTTTGGCAGAATCAAAATAACGCTTGTCAGACGCAAACTCTATCGGTGCGCCAACTGAATTAGCTTTCTTTACAAACACATCCCTCACCGACGGCGTGCCCGACTCACCGATCACTACCGGAATTCCGGCTTTAATAATTCCGGCCTTCTCCTCTGCAATTGCCTCAAGTGTATCTCCAAGAAACTGCATATGGTCAAACGAAATATTTGTTATCACACATAGATCAGGCGTGATAATATTCGTACTGTCAAGGCGACCGCCAAGACCGGTTTCTATTACCGCTACATCAACCTCCTCTTTTGCAAAATATTCAAAAGCCATCACCATTGTCAGCTCAAAAAACGACGGACGCTGCCCCTTAATCATACCCTTATCGAGCATGCATTGATAGCGCTCAACAAAATCGATCACCGACTTGTGGGTAATCATTTTTCCGTTCACGCGTATCCGTTCGCGAAAATCAACCAGATGCGGCGACGTATACAACCCCGTTTTATAACCCGCACTCTGCAACACTGCGGCCAGGGTATGAGCCGTAGAGCCTTTTCCATTTGTTCCGGCTACATGAATCGATTTGAATCTATTATGCGGATTGTCAAACAATCGTTCCAGCTCAAGCGACGTGTCCAATCCGGGCTTGTATGCCGAAGCCCCTACCCGTTGAAACATCGGCACTTGTGTGTAAAGATACTCAGTTGCCTCCTGATAGGTCATATCTCGTTTATCAATAAATTAACCACCCGGCCAGTCCGGCAAGGCAAATGATCAGAATCGGATGCCACTTTAGCCAAAAAACCATTGCAAAAGCAGCGAAACACAGCGCGACACTCCAGCAAACCTGTGTTGTGGTTTCTCCGAAATTTGCCGCATTCATCAACAGCATGGCCGCCGAAGCTATAAGGCCTACAACTACAGGTCGCAAGCCTGCAAATATACCTTTCACCACCACACTGTCTTTATGGCGGTGAATCAGATGACTTGTATAAGCCACAAGCAGAAACGACGGCAGTATCACTACAAGCGTACATATCAGCGAGCCTAATATCCCGAACCACGGCGAAGCGTAAGCCACCGAATATTCTGCCGGTGCTACATAACCGATATATGTTGCCGAGTTAATTCCGATAGGTCCGGGGGTCATCTGCGAAATGGCCACGATATCTGTAAACATCTGTTCTGTTATCCAGCCCGGGCCTACAATCTCCCTTTCAATCAACGCAAGCATAGCATAGCCGCCTCCAAATCCAAATAATCCGATTTTTAGGTACGACCAGATCAACTTCAGATAGATCATTCGTTCTCCTCCTTTCCTGCTTCAGATGTAACGTTTTTTAATCTTTTCTGCTGCCTCGACAACCACAGCCACCCGAAAAATCCGCCGGTTATTATATATAAAATAGGATTGGAAACAACTGGCAACTCCGACCATATCAGCACAGCCACTACTACCGGTATTGCTATCGTTTTCCAACCTATTTTTGCAGCCTTGGCCGACGTTATAACAGGAGCTATTATCAAAGCTACAACCGCCGGACGAATACCTTTAAAGATTGCCGAAAGCGTCGGATTATTTTTAATTAAATCGGGTGTCAGAAAAATTGCAATAGCTAAAATAATCATAAACGACGGCAATATCGTGCCGGCTGCCGCAAAAACAGCACCCTTCATGCCGCGAAGTTTGTCACCAACGGCCACTGATATGTTAACAGCAAGAATTCCCGGCAATGATTGTGCAACAGCAAGCAAATCCAGAAATTCGTCCTTTTCAATCCAGTGGTTTTTGTCTACTATTTCTTTTTCTATAATAGAAATCATCGC
>CAYQYL010000033.1:0-2553 GCA_964421745.1 uncultured Muribaculum sp.
TTTTTCCTCTTCCTGGCCCGTTCCAGAATACCCCAACACGCTTTCGCACTCAAATTGTCGATAAAATCCCCTACATTCTCGGTTTGGGAATCAAAATGGGAGCCGTCATGGAACTTATCCCACGTGTGACTGTTCTCTTCATCGAAGGTCTGAAACCGATTTCGGATGCTACCAGAGCTCTTATCGCACGCAAATTCAAAGGTGCAGACGGCTTAAATATCGGTATGAGCCCGGCTCTTGTGATCGGACATCCGACAACACTTGTCGTTTCACTCCTTCTCATCCCCGTGACTCTCGCGCTGGCAGTACTCCTGCCTGGTAACCAGTTCCTGCCGCTCGCATCGTTGGCCGGCATGTTCTACCTCTTCCCACTCATTCTTCCCTTCACCAAGGGTAATGTAGTGAAGTCGTTCATTATCGGCCTCGTTGTTATCGTTATGGGTCTGTACATGGTAACTAATATTGCTCCGGCATTCACACTTGCCGCCCACGACGTGTATGTAGCCACAGGCGACGCGGCAGTTAACATTCCTAATGGTTTCGAGGGCGGCAGCCTCGACTTTGCTGCAAGTCCTATGGCTTGGGTAATCTACCAGTGCACAGAAAACCTGAAATGGATTGGCGCCGGACTGCTTGTTATCTGCACTATGGCACTCATGTGGTGGAACCGAATCCACATCATCCGCAATCAGCGTCTGATGGCCGAAAAAGACTCAACAAAAATTCAGTCAATCGAATAATCACAACTCATGAAAAAAATAATTCTATCTGTAGCTCTCGCTGTGTCGGCAATCGCTGCTTCGGCTCAAACCGACTACTCGATTCTTCGCGCCTGTCATCCAGACGACGTTAAGAACTACGACACAAAGCAGCTGCGTTCTCACTTCCTGATGCCCAAAGTCTTCGAAGAAAACAAGATAAATCTCACCTACTCGCTCTACGACCGTATTGTTTACGGCGGTGTCATTCCTGTAGGCAAGACTATCACCCTTCAGACTATCGACCCACTGAAAGCCGAATATTTCCTTGAACGCCGTGAACTTGGTGTGATAAATATCGGTGGCGACGGCATCGTCAATGTCGACGGCAAGGACTACGAACTTCAATTCAAAGATGCGCTCTATGTTGGCCGTGGCAACAAGCAAGTTACATTCCGGTCGAAGGATCAGGCGAATCCTGCCAAATTCTACATCAATTCAACGCCCGCCCACAAAGCTTACAAAACACAGCTCATCACTATCGACGGACGCAAGGGCTCTATCAAAGCCAACCAAATAAAAGCCGGTTCGCTCGAAGAAAGCAACGATCGCGTAATCAATCAGCTGATTGTTAGCAATGTGCTCGAAGAAGGTCCTTGCCAGCTGCAAATGGGTCTGACTGAGCTTAAACCCGGCTCAGTCTGGAACACTATGCCGGCTCATGTTCATGACCGCCGCGTTGAAGTTTACCTATACTTCAACGTGCCCGAAGGCAATGCAATCTGCCATCTCATGGGTGAGCCTCAGGAAAACCGCCTCATCTGGCTGCACAACGAACAGGCTGTCATGGCTCCCGAATGGAGCATTCATGCTGCCGCCGGTACTTCCAACTATATGTTCATCTGGGGCATGGGTGGCGAAAACCTCAACTATGGCGACATGGATAAAGTGACATATCTTGAAATGAGATAATACAGATATTCCCCAATAACAACAACTGTATAATATGAAAGTAGTTACATTAGGAGAAATCATGCTCCGTCTGTCGCCCCAGGGCTGCAGCCGCTTTGTTCAGGTCGACAATTTCAATGTCATCTGGGGTGGTGGTGAAGCAAATGTGGCGGTAAGCTGCGCCAATTATGGCCATGATGCATACTTTGTATCCAAACTCCCCAAACACGAAATAGGTCAGGCTGCACTCAATGCGCTCCGTCGCTATGGAGTCGACACTCGCTTCATTGCCCGCGGCGGCAACCGCGTCGGCATATATTATTGTGAAACCGGTGCCTCTATGCGTCCCTCTAAAGTGATCTACGACCGTGCCAATTCATCTATCGCCGAAGCAGATCCTTCTGACTTCGATTTCGATGCAATAATGGAAGGCGCCGACTGGTTCCACTGGAGCGGCATCACGCCTGCTATCTCCGACAAAGCAGCAGAACTCACACGTCTGGCTTGCGAAGCAGCAAAACGCCATGGTGTCACAGTGTCGGTCGACCTCAACTTCCGCAAAAAACTGTGGACTTCGGAAAAAGCACAGTCAATCATGCGTCCCCTCATGAAATATGTCGATGTCTGCATCGGCAACGAGGAAGATGCTGAACTCTGCCTCGGCTTCAAACCCGACGCCGATGTCGAAGGTGGCTCAACTGACGCCGAAGGCTACAAAGGAATCTTCGCAGCAATGATGAAAGAATTCGGCTTCAAATACGTTGTTTCAACCCTCCGCGAGTCATATTCAGCCACCCACAACGGTTGGAAAGCAATGATCTACAACGGAAAGGAATTCTACGTTTCGAAACGCTACGACATCAACCCGATCATCGACCGCGTAGGCGGCGGCGACTCGTTCTCC
>CAYQYL010000033.1:2563-23798 GCA_964421745.1 uncultured Muribaculum sp.
GCCTGTTAACAATGGACAATCAAGCCGATGCACTTGAATTTGCCGTTGCTGCATCTGCCCTGAAGCAAACCATACCGGGCGATTTCAACCTCGTGTCAACCGAAGAAGTCAACGCCCTCGCCGGTGGCAACGCAAACGGTCGTGTACAACGCTAAATAGAAATAATCAATGGCTAAATTCGATAAACAGGCCGTTATGGCCAAAATGAAAGAGGCTCCAATGGTGCCCGTTTTCTACCACAGCGATGCCGAAGTTGCATGTCAGGTTGTTAAAGCCTGCTACGAAGGCGGTGTTCGCACATTCGAATTCACCAACCGCGGCGACTTCGCTCATCAGGTATTCGAACAGGTTGTGAAATTCGCAGCAAAAGAATGCCCCGAAATGGCAGTTGGCGTAGGTTCGGTTGTTGATCCGGGTACAGCCGCTCTCTACATGCAGCTCGGAGCATGCTTTGTTGTCGGACCGCTTTTCAACCCCGAAGTGGCAAAAGTCTGCAACCGTCGTCAGGTGCCCTACACACCCGGTTGCGGATCAGTTTCAGAAGTTGGTGCCGCTCAGGAAGTAGGTTGCGACCTCTGCAAGGTGTTCCCCGGCGATGTCCTCGGTCCGAAACTCGTGAAAGGCCTCATGGCTCCCATGCCTTGGTCGAAACTGATGGTTACCGGAGGTGTCGAACCGACAAAGGAAAACCTGCGTCAGTGGTTCGATGCCGGTGTCTATTGCGTCGGAATGGGCTCGAAACTCTTCCCCAAAGACAAAGTTGCCGCACACGACTGGAACTACGTCACCGAAAAATGCAAGGAAGCCTTCAGCTACATCAAAGGCTGATTTCCCAAAAACACTTCATATACCAAAGGCACGCTCTCACCGGCGTGCCTTTTCTATGCTTTATTCTAACGTGAGTTCGATATAAGAATTCGCATCAAATAATATCTAAGCCATTGCAACTAATTATTACAAAATATAACCTTATTGTTTGAGAGGGATCAAATCAAAATACATCAGCCTTGTTTTACAAGAGAACTTATCATTTTTGTTACTTAAGCGAAATAAATCTTTAATTTGTCTGAAAATGGATTTGTTAACTACTTGAGGTCGCAAGCATTTTAGTTCTTCTTCATCAGACTCAAAGAGAAACTCAAAGCCATTACGTACATAATAGTCGATTACATTTTTATTATTGATAGCATCAACCACAAGATATCGTATTGCACTATCATTATCAGGGCTCATGGCCATGGTCTTAATCAAATTCATCATTTCATCACCAACATTTTCTTGAATCGAATTATGACCGAAACCATCAAACACGCAAAGTTGCCCAATGAGTACCGCCGGATATTGAGAACGACGCTTTGTGTTTGGAATGGTTCTGTTGAACTTATTCCTCTTCCTTGAGGGGAGAGTGTCAGTTCTAAGTGCCGAATTAGACAATGAAAAAGCGCACACCATTCTAGGCAATTTCTCATTTGTATAAAAACAATGAGAGTTTCCCATCATCTCTGAAGCATAATCAGAAAAATTATCCTTTAGTTTTTTATTATCCTTTGTTTTTTTATGGAAAAAAGAATCAATTTCAGAATCCTTACTGCAACTATACGGTTGACATCTATCAATTATTTCATCCGTTAACCTATCGAATGAACAATTTTCTAATAAAAACCCCACTTCTATTTACGCTCTGACCTTTTTGCCAATATAGCACGCGAGTTAGCCGCTTCCTTTGAAAAATCAATAGAAGCGCGTTTATGGAGATTTTCCTCAGACTTTTTTATGAAACGCTCTGCAACATCTCCTCGCAACGTCGGTATCGCCTTTACATATACTGCCATATAACTTTAATTTATACAAAATTAAACAAATAATTATATTAATCAAAACAAATATCTTAATAAAAATGATTTGTAGACATGGATTATCTATCGAAAATCATATTCAACCTTTTTCGAAATAAATTTAATTTGCTAAAAGTCAAACTCATACGAACAATCTTATATACTTTCTTGTCATTTTACTATTTTTATTCACATGCTCGTTCCACAATCATATAAGCCTGAAGTCATTATAATTCCAAACGCCCATATTCTATCAACTCTAATATTTTTTCCTCCCGAAATGGCCGTAGATTATGTATAATTATTATCTTTGCAGTTACATATCGTTAGCCTATATCTGATAACGGTAGTCTAGCGGTATGCAACGACATTAGAGAAAGCGTTACTTAGCACTCTTTCTTGACTATCTGAAACTTCGCACCTTTCAAACTCGGTCAAGAATGTGGCAGCGACGAACGCCTTTGTAGGTATGTAACCATTTTTCTGGCAGCGATGCGTATGCATTGCGTCGGATAATTATTACATATTTGCGCGAGGCCTCTTCGTTGTCCGTTCTTACCGAGATGGGCATTGCGAAGGCCTCAGATAGTGGGAACGGGCAACACGTACAGACCTTGCGCTTTTATTTTCCATACTTAGCCTAAGAGAAAGTTCCTGAAGCTCGATTTTACACTAATACCACTATGATTTTAAATTTTTCCAAATGAAAAAACTATTACTGCTGACGCTCGGAGTGTTTTTCTCACTCCTTTCATTCGCCCAAGACTTCACTTACGAGTATCAAGGACAGACCCTAACCTACACCGTTGTTAATGAAGTTGCCAAGACCTGCAAAACCAAAGCAGGCACTTCAAACGAATCCGGAAATAAAGTGACAGGAGTGCTTGTTATTCCAGAAACAGCTAATGGCTATAAAGTCGTCGAAATAGGCGATTCTTCATTCCTTCGGTGTGACGAACTAACGTCGCTGGTGATTCCAGAATCTGTCACTTATATTGGTGTGGCTGCTTTCTGTGATTGCTCTCGCCTGATTGCTGTGGAGATTCCTAACTCTGTTACTACAATTGAGGATCTTGCTTTCGCTAGTTGCATAAGCATGACCTCGGTAGTGATCGGCAACTCCGTATCTTATATTGGTGATAAAGCATTTGCGTTTTGTAATACACTAAATAGTATTACTGTCACTGATGACAATCATTTTTATTGTTCTATTGACGGGGTACTTTATACGAAAGATATATCTACATTAGTGCAATACCCCGGAGGAAAAGACGGTGTCTTCACTGTCCCCAACTCTGTTTCAATAATCGGTAATTCTGCGTTCAGTTCTTGCATCAATCTTACATCAGTGAAGTTTTCTAATTCGGTTATTAATATAGGGAATTCTGCTTTCCTTAATTGTACAAATCTTGAAACTGTGGAGCTATCATGTAGACTTAAGACAATAGGTGAATGTGCGTTCTGGCGCTGCTTTGCATTAAAGTCGCTAGAAATCCCAAACTCTGTTACATCAATTGGTGATGGTGCGTTCTATCGCTGCTATGGTCTGGACTCTTTGTATATTCCCAGCTCGGTTACATCAATCGGCGATTATGCTTTTTCAAATTGCCGCGGCCTGACTTCAATTGACATTCCAAATACAGTTAAAACAATTGGCGATTTTGCTTTCAGTACTTGCCGTAACTTGACTTCGGTGTATTACAATAGCACCTCGCCGATTAATTGCAATGGTAATGTGTTCTACGCAGCAACATATAAAAATGCAACACTGTATATACCGCAAAGCGCGGTTGAAAAATGTAAAGAAATTGATCCGTGGAAAAACTTCACGAATATAGTTGCTAATGAATTCTCGGGAATCGAGGAAATTGAAGATAATGTCGACTCGACTTGCTCCTACGAAGTCTACGACCTCCGCGGAGTAAAAGTCGGCGATAATCTCGAAGACATCGCTCCAGGTCTGTATATACGCAAACAGGGTACAACCACTAAAAAGATTATCGTAAAATAAAACTTACAATCTCTTAATCTAATTATACAGCGGCGGTTCCCACTTCGGGGCCGCTGCTTTTGTTATTTGATGTCTGAGTTTTAGCTACTCAATATTTTCAAGAGTTGGGGATATATTATAACTTTGCATAACAATATCGATAATGAAAAGCATCAGAGAAATATATCGAATCGGTACAGGACCCTCAAGCAGTCATACAATGGGACCACGCAGGGCTGCCGCCGAATTTTTGCGGCGCACAACCGACGCTGCCTCCTATCGTGTGACACTGTTCGGAAGCCTCGCTGCCACCGGCCGGGGCCACTTAACCGACAAAGCAATTATTGAAACAATCAGCCCGAAGGCCAACGTCGAAATCGTATGGCAACCGCGTGTCCTCCTTCCGTTCCATCCTAACGGCATGCTGTTCGAAGCGCTCGATCCAATGGGCACTGTAATCAAATCATGGCGAGTCTACAGCATTGGCGGAGGTGCTCTGGCTGAAGACCCTGCCGACGGCCCGCTAACTATAGACACCGAAACCGAATCGGATGTCTACCCGCTCAGCACAATGTCCGACATTCTACAATGGTGCCGCAAAACAGGCAAAACCTATTGGGAATACGTCGAAGAATGTGAGGGACCTGAAATCTGGCCCTTCCTCGACCGCATCTGGAAAACAATGCGTGCTGCCGTCGAACGCGGCATCGACCGCGAAGGGGTTCTCCCCGGACCTTTGGGCTTACGCCGACGAGCCGCAAGCTATTTCGTTCGTGCAACAGGATTCAAACAAAATCTGCAATCGCGTGGTCTGGTGTTTGCCTACGCCCTTGCCGTGGCCGAAGAGAACGCTTCGGGCGGAGAAATCGTTACAGCCCCAACGTGCGGCTCGTGTGGAGTGGTGCCCGCTGTGCTCTATCATCTACAGCAAAGCCGTCAGTTCTCCGACTCTCGCATACATCGTGCTCTTGCGACAGCCGGGTTAGTTGGCTCAATCGTCAAGCACAACGCTTCGGTTTCCGGTGCCGAAGTAGGCTGTCAGGGCGAAGTCGGTGTAGCATGTGCAATGGCAGCTGCGGCAGCCAACCAGCTGTTCGGAGGCTCACCTGCTCAGATTGAATATGCGGCCGAAATGGGTCTTGAACACCACCTCGGAATGACGTGCGATCCCGTTTGCGGGCTCGTGCAGATTCCTTGCATTGAGCGCAACGCCTACGCTGCCGCCCGTGCGCTCGATTCCAACCTATACTCATCGTTCACCGACGGCGACCACCGTGTGTCGTTTGACCGCGTTGTTCAGGTCATGAAACAAACCGGCCACGATTTGCCCTCAATCTATCGCGAAACGGCCGAAGGCGGTCTGGCGCGCGACTATAGTCCCGACAAATAATTACTCCTCTAATCAATAAAACAGTCCTTAAATCATTCATGAAAAAACTTATCCACCTAATCGCATTGCCGCTGATTGCCGCCCTGCTTTGTTGCATCGATGCCTCTGGCGGCACTTTCACCGCAGGAAAACAGACGTTCCTGCTCAACGGAGAGCCAACCGTGATCAAAGCTGCAGAACTCCACTATCCGCGCATTCCACGTCCATATTGGGAGCAGCGAATCCAACAGTGCAAGGCTTTGGGCATGAATGCTGTCTGCCTTTACGTTTTCTGGAACGCTCATGAACCGCAACCCGACCAGTTCGACTTTACCGGGCAGAACGACCTTCGCGAATTCATCAGGCTATGTCAGGCAAACGACATGATGGTCATTCTCCGTCCGGGGCCGTATGTATGCGCCGAATGGGAAATGGGAGGTTTACCCTGGTGGCTACTGAAGAAAAAAGACATACGCCTGCGCGAATCCGACCCCTATTTTCTCGAACGAGTCAATAAATTCCAGAAAGCAGTCGCCGAACAGGTTGCCGACCTCACAATTGGCAACGACGGCCCAATCATTATGGTACAAGTGGAAAACGAATACGGGTCCTATGGCATCGACAAGGAATATGTCGGCACTATACGCGACATGCTTCGCGAAAACTTCGGGACTGAAGTAACGCTGTTTCAATGCGACTGGTCGTCGAATTTCCTCAACAACGGCCTCGACGACCTAATCTGGACAATGAATTTCGGAACCGGAGCCAACATCGACAAACAATTTGAAAAACTCCGCCAGGTGCGCCCCGACAGCCCGCTGATGTGCTCCGAATTCTGGAGCGGATGGTTCGACAAATGGGGCGCAAACCACGAAACACGCCCGGCAGCCGACATGATAGCCGGCATTGATGAAATGCTTTCGAAAGGCATTTCGTTCAGCCTATACATGACCCACGGCGGCACAAACTGGGGTCACTGGGCTGGAGCGAACTCCCCCGGTTTCGCTCCCGACGTGACGTCTTACGACTACGATGCCCCGATCAGCGAGTCTGGACAGACCACACCCAAATATTGGGAACTGCGCAAAACCCTTGCAAAATATACTGACGGAAAAAAACTCCCCAAAGTACCCGCTCCAATAAAAACCATCGCGATTCCCGAAATCCACTTTTCGGCTGTTGCTCCTTTGTTTGCCAATCTGCCTGAGCCCAAAACCGACCGCAACATACGCACAATGGAGGAATACGACCAAGGTTTCGGCAGCATACTTTACCGAACAACATTGCCTGAGTTAACCCGACCTACAATCCTAACCATCAATGACCCACACGATTATGCACAGATTTTCGTGGGTGGTCGCCATGTCGGAACACTCGACCGCCGCAACGGTGAAAAAACAGTACAGCTACAACCTTGTCCTCGCGGCACTCAGCTCGACATCCTTGTCGAAGCTATGGGCCGAATCAACTTCGGCCGGGCAATAAAAGATTTCAAAGGAATCACCGACAATGTAACACTCACCGAACATCGCGATGGCCGCGACTTTGTCTGCGACCTGAAAAACTGGCAGATATTCAATCTCGAAGACACCTACGCAACATACACCTCTCAACATTTCCTTCCTGTCGAAGCATTCATCCCGGACAGCACCGGACGCCTTCCACGAGGTGTATACATCGGCACATTCAACGTCGACAAGCCGGGAGATACGTTTCTCAATTTCGAAACATGGGGTAAAGGACTTGTGTATGTCAACGGACATCCCATGGGACGCATCTGGGAAATAGGGCCGCAACAAACCCTCTACATGCCCGGCTGTTGGCTCCGCAAAGGAGAAAACGAAATACTCGTATTCGACATAACCGGTCCTCGCGAAGCTCGATCCGAAGGACTTCGACAGCCATTGCTCGACAAACTGTCCGTGCCTGAACCACAAACCCATCGCGAACCGGGTCAGACTCTCGACCTGAACGGACTTAAACCCGTAGCAACCGGCCAATTCGCTCCTGGGAACGGCTGGCAGGAGGTTAATTTCACCAGTCCTGTATCAGGTCGCTACATTTGCATTGAAGCACTCGACCCTATCAAAGAAGGTAGTTCTACAGCATCAATCGCTGAAGTTTACGTTCTTGATGCCGAGCATCAGCGGCTGTCACGCGAGCCGTGGACTGTCTACTATGCCGACAGCGAAGATGTGCGCCATGGCAACCGGACAGCCGACAAGGTTTTCGACCTTCAGGAATCAACATTCTGGTCAACTGCCAAAGGTTCTACCTACCCTCATTATATTGTGATTGATCTCGGTGACGTACAAAGTCTTGGCGGCTTCCAATATTTGCCCCGAATGGAGGCAGACGTGCCGGGAGCAATCCGCAACTACCGCATCTATGTGAGCGCACAACCATATAAACTTTAAATCAATGAAAAGCTACATACTATCACTTTCAATTCTGGCATCTGCACCTCTTTTCGCAATGGCGGCTAAATCGGCCCGCGTCACCGGTCCCGATGGACGCCTTGCTGTCGAAGTCACCGAAGAAAAAGGATTGCCGGTCTACTCAGTGACCTACGACGGAAAAACTATACTGAATCCCTCGCCTCTTGGATTCAACTCAGATGTAACCGACTTCTCAAAATCGCTAACTATAACCGGCGTTACCACCGACACAATTCGCCGTAGCTACTATCAGGATCGCATCAAGCGAAGTCACATCGAGGTCGAAGCCAACACAATGACAATCGATTTTGTAAACCCCGACAATGCACCAATGTCGATTGAATGGATTGTCAAAAACAACGATATCGCATTCCGCTACAGCATTCCACGTCAGAAAAACGGCGAAACCGGATGCATGACCATAACAGAAGAAAGCACCGGTTTCAGTTTCCCGGATTTCACAACAACATTCATCACCCCCCAAAGCGACCCGATGATTGGCTGGAAACGTAGCAAACCGAGCTATGAGGAGGAATACACCAACGACGCCCCAATGTCCACCCCTTCGAAATATGGTCGAGGCTACACATTCCCGGCCCTGTTCCATGTAGGCGACAATGGCTGGGCACTTATTTCTGAAACAGGAGTCGACGGCAACTACTGTGGCTCACGTCTTTCGGAAATTGCCGATAACACACTCACTGTTGCCTACCCGATGCCTGAAGAAAACAATGGAAACGGATCGTCACAACCAGGAATAGCTTTGCCCGGCGCCACACCGTGGCGAACCATCACCGTAGCCAACGATCTTGCTCCGATAGTTGAATCCACTATAACCTGGGACGTTGTCGAGCCGCTCTATAAACCATTGCATAAAGCGATACCGAGCCGCGGTTCCTGGAGCTGGATTATCTGGCAGGACGACTGTTCGAGCTACGCCAATCAAGAAGCTTTCATCGATCTCGCCCAGGCTATGGGCTGGGAACACGTGCTTGTCGATGCAGGCTGGGACCAGTGCATCGGTCGCGATAATGTTGAAAAACTCATAGCTCTTGCCCGCAGCAAAGGCATCGATGTTGCCCTATGGTATTCTTCGTCCGACTACTGGAACGACATCACCCAATCGCCAACACGTCTTATGGACCGCCCGATTCCTCGCAAGAAAGAAATGAAATGGTTGCGCGACCAGGGTGTACACACAATCAAAGTCGATTTCTTCGGAGGCGATAAACAAGAAACCATGCGCATCTATGAAGATATTCTGGCTGAAGCTGCCGACTACGGCATCGATGTGATTTTCCACGGCTGCACACTGCCGCGCGGATGGGAACGCATGTATCCGAATTATGTCGGCAGTGAAGCTGTGCTGGCCTCCGAGAATCTCGTATTCTCGCAACAGTCGTGCGATCAGGAAGCCTTCTCCGCCACCCTCCACCCGTTCATTCGCAACGCTGTAGGTTCAATGGAATTCGGCGGCACTGTGCTTCAGCGCCGGCTACACAAGAGTGGTGAAAAAGGTACGGTACGGCGCACGGGCGACGCCTTTCAGCTTGCCACCGCAGTGCTTTATCAAAATCCTGTTCAAAATTTTGCACTGACTCCACGCAACCTCACCGAAGCCCCGGCCGAAGCGCTCGAATTCATGCGCAATATCCCGACAACATGGAATGACATCCGCTTGATCAACGGATATCCGGGCAAATATGTTGTGCTGGCGCGTCGCAACGGAGACACATGGTACATTGCCGGAGTCAATGCACAGTCAACCGACCACACTGTTACTTTCGACCCCAAAACGCTCGACGGCGTTACAGCCTCAGTTGCAACCCTCTACCTCGACAGCGACCCAGAACACATGTCGGCAAAAACTGTATCGCTCAAAAAACCGTTGAAAGTGACCATACCCTCAAACTGTGGCTTTGTCCTCAAAATAGACTGACACTCCCTTAGTAGAGAAAAAAATAACTGATTGCGTTAGTATCCTCAAATATTTGGAAGGATGCTAACGCAATTTCATTGACAAAAAAACACCATCTTGTGCTTGTTGGATTAAAGAATCTTCATAAATTTGCAACATTAATTTGTTGATATCTTCCGCTGTTAACCACGCCACATTCGGTGAATAACAGACATTTTTATATTTACCTATGTATCACTTAAATTATTTGCTTTATGTTGCAAGTTAGAAAAAGGAAATGGGCATGGCTCATTGTTTTTGTCATTATGTTGGGAATTAGCATCGTCGGATGCCTTGTCACTCCGAAAGAAGGAATTTTCGACCTTGAAAACACCCACCTCTACGCAAATGTCGCCTGGATGATCACCGCCACAATCTTCGTGCTGATGATGACTCCAGGCCTCTCTTTTTTTTATGGGGGCATGGTGAGAGTGAAAAACGTTATCTCAACGATGCTTCAAAGTTTCATTGTTATGGGCGTTGTAAGCGTAGTTTGGGTTATCTTTGGTTTCTCCCTCGCCTTTGGGCAGGACATCTGGCATGTGTTTGGAAATCCGGCCACATTCTTTATGTTCGATAACGTCGGTGTCACCAACGTGACCAATCCGGAAACAGAATGGACTCAAATCGGAATCGCCACCACCACTATTCCTTTGGCATTGTTTGCTCTGTTCCAGATGAAATTCGCTATCATCACTCCTTCGTTGATTACCGGTTCATTTGCCGAAAGAGTTCACTTCGCCGGCTACCTTCTTTTCATGGTCCTCTGGACTATACTCGTTTATTGCCCGTTGGCCCACTGCACATGGCATCCCGACGGACTTTTCGGCATGATGCATGTTCACGATTACGCCGGAGGAATTGTGGTCCATGCAGCTTCGGGCATTGCAGCACTTGCCGGTGCACTTTTCCTTGGGAAACGCTCCACACACGACCATTCCAAGCCGGCAAACGTCCCGTTTGTGCTGCTTGGAGCAGGTCTTCTTTGGTTAGGATGGTTTGGTTTCAACGGAGGATCTTCATTGGCAGCCGACGGCATAGCCATATCGGCCTTTCTAAACACCAATACGGCTGCCGCAACAGCCATGGTTGTATGGATTGCAATGGACGGCCTTCGCGGCAACAAACCTTCTGCTATGGGAGCCGCAATCGGAGCGGTAGTCGGTCTTGTCGCCATTACCCCCATGGCCGGATGGGTAAGTGTCGGACAAAGTATCTGCATTGCCTTCATCATCACGATCTGCTGCAACATCGCATGCTCATGGAAAGGCTATGGTCACATGATTGACGACGCACTTGAGGTATTTCCCACTCATGGTCTTGGAGGCATTGTCGCTACTATGCTCACCGGAATATTTGCCTATGATTTCTTTGCCGCTCAAGACCCCGAAATGATATCCAGAACTGAATTTTTCTGGAATCACATCATTGTTCTCATAATGGTGTTCATTTACACTTTTGGAATGAGTTATGCTTTATATTGGCTAACCGACAAGATTATACCGATGCGCGTCAGCCTTGGAAATGAAAAAATCGGACTCGACCGATCTCAACACAACGAAGTGTATGGCGGTGAAACCGGACTCGCCGAAGACACAATGAGTGTCGACGACTGGTATAAAAGAATGGAATAATCTGCACCGCACACACCTGCAACAACAGCGAGTTTGGCCGCACCCGAATTGCTTGGCCAGACTCGCTGCTTCATTCAAACATTTTTCCTTCTCGGATGTTTTTCATACAACTAAGTAATAATACTTAATACTATTGTTAAACTTTTACGAAAGGACAAACTGACATGATGACACTTACTATCTGGAGCGATTTTGCATGCCCATATTGCTACATCGGCGAAAAACGCCTCCAGCGCGCCATTGAAGAACTCGGACTAACTAACGACGTATTGATTGACTATCGTGCATACGAACTTGATCCCACAGCTTCAAAAGAGGTCGTTTCCACAACTCCGGAGCGATTTGCAGCCAAGTATCGCTTGTCGCTCGAAGGAGCTAAACAGCAAATCGAGCAGATCGATCAGCTCGGCCGTGAACTGGGAATTGACTTCCGATATGCCACCACTCAGTATTCTAACACACGCGATGCTCATCGCCTGATGAAACTCGCCGAGGCAAAATACGGACGCTCTGTCACCGAACAACTGAATGAAGCCCTTTTCAAAGCTTATTTCGTTGAAAACCTAATCTTGGCCGACCACGCCGTTCTTCTCGAAAAGGCAACAGGTGCTGGAATGAAGGAATCTGATGTACGTGAAGTTCTCGAATCCGATATGTACGACGACGAAGTGCGACTTGACGAACGCGAATCTGCTATGCGCGGCGTGCACGGAGTGCCATACATTGTTTTCAACGGACACTTCGCCGTACCTGGCGCTATGACAGTCGACGGATTCAAGATGGCTCTCCAACGCGAACTGAAAAAACAGCAAACCGAAGCCGACGAAGCTGCCGAAAACGCTTCAGGCGAACGTCCTCACCAGTGCGGACCCGACGGCTGTCGGCTCATATAACAACAAAATCAACGGAGGAAACATACTATGATTCGAGAATTACAGGTGCAGGGCGTCTTCTCCGAAAACACCTACTTCTATATTGACGAACACACAAAATCCGGATTCCTGATCGATCCCGGAGCACAGGCCGGGGTAATCTTCGACGCAATAGTGCGCAACGGCTGTACTATTGAGAAGATTCTGCTAACTCACGGCCACTTCGACCATATCGGGGCGGCCGAACAGCTCCGCGAACGGCTTGTCGCACCCATCTATATTTATCCACAGGACAGCCGCTACCTGACCGATCCGGACCTAAACCTAAGCGGCAACTCTGGTCGTCCTATTACAGTGCCTCACTATGAGGAACTATATGACGGTGAAATCATTCGTCTGAAAGCCAACTCCGGCTTCTATTTAAAAGTGATTCACACTCCAGGCCACACTCCTGGGTCTGTCACCTACTATTCACCCGACGAAAGCGCAGCATTTGTAGGCGACCTGCTCTATGAGCACGGCCCCGGTCTGACAAACTTTCCGAGTGGTAATCCGAGGGAACTTGAACAATCCATTATAACGAAAATTCTAACCCTCCCCGACAATACGGTGTTGCTTTCTGGCCATTCCTCCCCCATCACCGTGGCCGACCAACGTCGCCTCCTCTTGTAATCCCTAAGTAATATGTAAAGCCAGCCCAAGTCAAAGGGTTGGCTTTTACTATGTAAATTATTATTTATTTTGTTTTCGAAATACCGTACTAATAACTATCTTTACGCACAATCGAAATTTCTGATCCACCAAACCAATCATTATTTAACATGTCAAGGAATTCTTTACTCTCCGTAATAGCTGTTTCTTTTTTAATATCAGCCACTTCATGTGCTTCTATTTTGACCGAATCAAAGAAAAAAGTCACAATCAAAGGGCTTCCAGGGACTACTATTGTCGATAAAAAAACTAATGCAACGATTGCAGAAATTGGCAATAGTGGAGAAACTAAAGCGAAAATTAGAAAACAGATAAAAAGCAGAACCATCGAAGCTCGTAAGAGAGGCTATGTTCCACAAATTTACGTAATGGATACACAAATGGAGCCTTTATTCTGGGCTAATATTCTGTTGGGAGGTGTAATCGGTATGGCTATCGATTATTCAACAGGCAAGATGATGACCTACGAAGACGACTATATCGATTTAACTCTTAAGCCACAAACGTCCGACAATAACCTACAGCAATCCGATACAACTGCAGTAGCTCAGCCCGCTATAACTGAAGTTTCTGACACTATCACTCCAAATCCGGATCCATTCCTACAGTAAAAATACTCCAAAAACGTAAGGACAACGGAGCTATCAATACGTATACTTCCGTTGTCCTTACTTTATTTTGTAATTCACAGCACCCCGATCATCGGCTATGCTCCAGCAGTTTATGCAACTGTTCATCAGTAATCTTGAATGCAGTGCCGTGGCGTGTTCCCTGTGGAAAAACAACTTGATCGGAAACATCCTCCCAATTCTTTCCGTCGGCCGACCGTACTGCTCCATATTTATGCTGCGTATATTTGTCAAAGTAAATATACGTGTAATCGCCAACCTGCAGAGGAGCCGGTCCTTCAGCCCAGTAGTCGCCCGTAATAGGAGCTGAAACTTCTGTCGGAAATCCGTCGGCTAACGACTTTGTTCGTGTCAAACGGATATTCTTTTCTGCAGGAGCTGAATTCTCATTTTTTACCGCCATGAGATATTCTCCGTCGGGCTGCTTCATTATCACGGCGTCGATCACACAAAAATCAGGATTGAAAAACATCTGTGTGTCCGAAAACGTCTTGAAATCCTTCGTCGTCACATAGTAGATTCGGTGGTTCAAGCCTTTTTCCCTTTCACTGGCCGCAACTTCGCTGTGCCGGCCAGGAATGGTAGTAGCCCAGAATATATAATAGGTATCCGTCGCATCGTCGTAAAACAATTCCGGAGCCCAGGAATTCTTTGCGGCAGGCTCATGTTCCATAACCGGTATTGCACTTTGTTCCGACCAGTTAATGAGGTCTTTCGAACTTGAATAACCTATTATCTTATCCCACCAGCCACTTGTCCAAACCATGTGGTACGTCCCGTCAGGACCTTGGCAGATACTCGGGTCACGCATCAGTTTGTCTTTGCCGACGGCTGGTGTCAGAAACGACCGGTTGTCATTCAGAGCCACCCATTTAAGCCCGTCGCGACTGTAGGCCAGATGCAGACCGTCCTGTCCGTTATTCTTGAAATATGAAAACAAGTACACATCGTCTGCTATCATTTCCTGAGTGGAAACGACTACAGCCGCTGCAATTGCAATCTTATATAAAAGTTCCTTGATAAACATATACTGGCGCACTATAATTCAGTTATGTTCAAATTCTTCCAGACAACTTTAATGCCTCCGCCGTCGTGGATCTGCAGGGCAATACGTCCTTGAGCGTTGCCAATCTTTTCATCTGTGAAATCAGTCATCGGTTCTCCGTTGAGCCAAGTCTGCACATGGTCGCCTTCCACACGGATGCGCATAGTGTTCCAGTCTCCTTCTTTCAGAATATCCTCTTTGTCGTCAGGAATCTGAACGAGCCAACCTCGACCGTAGCTTTCATAGATTCCTCCACTATCCTGTCCTTTCGGAGCAACCTCACATTGCCAACCGTGAACCTTCACCGGAGGTTCAACAAACGACCGGAAGAAAATCCCTGAATTTCCGTTTGCGAGCTGTTTGAAATCTACCGTCAGATCAAAATCCTTATAGTACTTTTCTGTTGCCAGATAGCCATACTCCTTATCTTGGCCACTCTCACAAACAAGATTGCCATCGTCGTTAACATACCATTGCTCGGTTCCGTACGGAATCCACCCTGCGAGGTCTTTTCCATTAAACAGCGAACTCTCTCCTTTTTCCTTTTTGGGTAGTTGCTTAATCTTAATATTGCGGAATGAAGCCGGCGAGCCATGGTCCTGCAAACAGATAACTCCTGTTTCAGCAAGTCCATATTCCGGAGCCGCACTCCATTTTCCGCTGTTTTTACGGGCAAACCAGTCGTCTGTCCAAGCCTCGAATTCCAGAATTTTTTTCCCGTTAAGCCAATGTTCCACATGTCCGTTGTCAAACACGATGCGTGAGTTGTTCCATTCGCCCTGCGGATTAACAACAAGTGAGTCCTCATTTGGCAGATACATCGCATAGTCTACGCCCAATTTCTGCCATGGTTCGAGTTTTGCGGGTGCATTCACTTCTTCCCAGCCTTCGTTGTCGATCAACTGATACTCCGGGCCCGTAACGTAAGGAACAGCGAAATAGGGATCCTCAACAACATGATAAAGCATCCCTGAATTTCCTCCATGTGAAAGTTTCCAGTCCCAGTCAAGAATAAAATTGTCGAACTTCCTGTCTGTCACTATATACCCCGACAGGTCGCTACCGTCGCCATTGGCCTGTATGCACCCGTCCACAACATGCCATGGCTGAGTCAGAGAGTCGCCGTTATAATCTTTCCACCCATTTAGTGTTTCGCCGTCAAAAAGCAGTTCCCACCAATCAGCTATCTCGGCGTCTGTCAGTTGATTTTGTTTTTTATCCGCACATGCTGCCAGCGAAAGGGGAATTAAACTTAGTAATACTAATTTTTTCATAATATAATTTGATGCTTATAGTTTTATACTGATTTTCGGTTTATTAGCTGCATTAATCTTACGCGTTGTTCCGTTTACATTCAAGGTAACAGTCTGCGCTGCCTCTTCCGGGCGTCCGGCCGAGAGCGTGACATTGGTCACTTTTCCGTCGTTCCAGTCAAAAGCAATTTTATGTCCGGTTCGTGTACGTAGTCCGGTGACTTTACCTGTTCTCCACTGTTCAGGCGTTGCCGGTAATAATGTAATGGTTTCCGGAGTCGACTGAAGCAGCATTTCTGCCACTCCCGCACTACCGCCGAAATTTCCGTCAATCTGAAAGGGACTGTGCGCGTCGAGCAAATTGGGGTATGTTCCCCCTCCTTTTCGGCGATCCGGACCGCGGTACCCGTCTGGCGACACATACTGCAACAACCGGCGATACATACTGTAAGCCTTTTCTGCATTGGCAAGACGTGCATGCAGGTTGACACGCCAGCCCGCACTCCACCCCGTGGTTTCCGTGCCTTTTATCTCAAGCGTCCGCGCACAGGCTTCGGCCAGTTCAGGCGTAAGCGACGGCGACAGGTGATGTCCCGGATACAACCCTACAAGGTGGCTCTGATGGCGATGCTGGGGCTCCTTGTCAGCCACCGGCCCATACCATTCGGCCAGACTGCCGTCGGGATTGGTGCGATACGGACGCAGACGCGGCAAAACAGAATCGATGCGTGCCACAAGAGCCTCATCCTCTCCCAACGCCAACGCTGCCTGGCGTGTATCGGCCAGACACTCGCGAATCATAGCCATGTCGGCAGTCGAACCGTGCCATGTCGACCAGGCTTTCCCGTCAGGTGCTACGAATAAATTCTCAGGCGACGTCGACGGCGACGTAATCAGCTCTCCGTCGTGCTCATAAAGCCAGTCCATTGCAAATTCCGAAGCACCCTTCAAAGCCGGATAATAACGGCGCAACACTTCCTTGTCACGGCCAAACATATAGTGCTCCCAAATGTGTGTTGCAAGCCATGTGCTACCCATTACCCAGTTGGCCCACGAAGGCGAACTGTCGCCCAGCCCGACAGGGTTGGCCATCGCCCAGATATCTGTATTATGACCCAGACTCCAACCTTGTGTCACTCCACAATACTGTCGGGCGGCATCGGCTCCATTCTTTGTCAGATTCATTATAAATTCCAGCAAAACGGTGTGCATTTCCGGCAGTGCTGTCGTTTCTGCTCCCCAGTAATTTTCCTGCAGATTAATATTTGTTGTATAGTTGCAGCTCCAAGGCGGCAACATTCGTTCGTTCCACAGCCCCTGAAGATTGGCCGGCACCCCCGGAGTCTGCGAACTGCTGATCAGCAGATAGCGTCCATACTGAAAATAAAGCTCCTCCAGATCAGGGTTATAGTCGTGATTATCCGTATAACTGAGCAGCTGGCGGTCGGTCGTCAGGGCGGCAAGCTCATTATCGGTCGTGCCAAGATCAAGCGCCACACGATTAAACAACTCCGAATATGCCTTTTCTGCCCTATCGCGCAATTTGTCGTATCCCGTTTCAGAAGCATCGGCTATTTGCCTTCTGACTATTGTCTTAAACGGTTTGCCGTCTTTCACCGGATTCTTATCAAATCCGTTGAAACTTGTGGCGTTTCCAACAAGCAAAACCACTTCATTCGTGCCCGAAACAGTCAGACTGTCGCCGGCTGTAGTAATTATTGCACCCGGAGCAACAACTTTCAGAATCGTTTCGAAATGGATGCCACGGTCTGCGTCATAGCTGAACGGATTCTCTGCACGTCTGTAGCTTGGCAACGAGTGGTAGGCAGCATAGCCCGACGTGGCTATTTCATTTCCGCGCGCAATCGTTTCCGAAGGCAACTGGCAAGTCAGTTTGAAAGTCGCATCAATGCCAGCCGGATCTGTGATCCGTATAGCGATCACCGAGTCCGGAGCCGATGCAAAGTACTCGGTTGTCCGTGTTCCCGAATTGACCTTTGCCCGCGCGGTTGTCAGATCGAGTCGACGGCTGTATTCCCCTGTCGGTGGATTATTATATCTGATTATTAAGTCGCCCAGTGGCTGATAGTTCTGCGAGAAATTGCCCTGCAACCGTCGCTGCAACGAATCGGCCACGGCAAACTGTCCCTCGTCGAGCGCTCTTCGTATTTCCGCGATCACTGGACGACAATCCTCTCGCTCTGCCGGCGCTATTGGTTCGCCTGTCCAAAGCGTGATGTCGTTGAGCGCAACACGGTCGGTTTCTGTACCGCCGTAGATTATACCGCCAAGTCGGCCGTTACCTATCACAAAAGTTTCCTCGAAAAACTGAGCTGGCCTATCGAATTTGAGCGATAAATCGGCAGCCAAAATTGCCGGAACAGACAATGCCACGGCCGCCAGAGTAGCAAAATTACGTAGTATATTCATGGTTATCGGATTATGCTACAAAGATAGTCACTCATATCCACATACGCAACTGTGCCCGCCCCGGCAACCCTTCCGGCACCATCACAATTGTATCACCCAGGTTACAACCCGGTGTATCATAACGGATGTTTCACTCGAACTGTGGGGATGCTCCATGGAGTAGCCCTACATTGCGGACGTATCCACTATTGTGACACACTCCCCTTGTCCAGCATCAACCTTGTACCCCGTAGGGGTACCACCCCGCCGTACATCAGAATTTCCAGCTCTTCCAGTTGCTGTTTCCCGCTGAAACCCTGACGGTCGGATTCTGCGGTTTGCCTTCAACAACCGAATGGCGTTCCACTTCGCGGGTCACATAATCGATCAGCTCGCCCACAGTCAGATTACCTTTGCTTTCGCCAAGTTTTTTCAGGATAAAGTAGGTGAACAGACCGTGTTTCTCCTCGTTGTAGATCTGGGCTGTCTGATCGTCGCGCGATGCCGAGAACGCTACGAAATTGTCTTGTTTCACTTGGTTTTGCTGCGGTTTCAAACGTACGCCCTTTACCGTTGCTAACATCTTGTCGTCCTTGTTCGATCCGCCGAAACAGGCATCCAGTAGTACCAGTGTCTGACGTGTTGGCAGCGACTGGAGTTTGTCATAGACTTCATTCAGCTCTATTCCAGTTGCCGAAAGGCGTTCCGCATAGCCGTCGACCGGCAGCAGATAGGCCTTACGGGTGGCGTCGTCGGGAACTCCATGCCCGCTGTAATACACTATCAGCGACACCTCTCCGTTGAACGTGCGGCATATATCGCTTATCCTGTCAAGATTATATCGTATGTCGTTGACCGATGCATCTGTGGCAAGGAAGATATTCTTCTCCGGTAGTCCGAGCGTCTTGTGGAAATACCCTTTGAGTATCTCTCCGTCGTTAAGCGCATGCGGCACCCTTGCAACGCGTTTATAGTTCTCGTTGGCTATGATGAGCGCGAAAGTGTTTTGTTGGGTCCGGTTTCCATCTGGTATATTCTTGTCAACGCCCGAACGTTCCGAAGTCTTCACTATCGTCTTTTCGGTCTTGTTCACTGTCGGCAGACGTGTGCCCACCGTGACGGGAGCCGACGACGTGTTGCCGGCTATTTCTCCGAAATCATAATTGATCGCCGAAAAGTCTATCGGTCGGAAATCAGCGTCGGCTGTCACCTGCGAATAGCTCGCTACGGTCTTCGAGTCGTAGGTGTAAGGCCCGAACGTAACCTTTTTTAGAGCCAGATTCTTGCCGCTGACAGCAAACTCTGCCTCCGCCCTTAGGCGCATGTTCTCCCAGTTGGCCTTAAACGCACGAGCATCGGAAAGCGGAACAGGCAACAGAAGATCGCCATAGTTCTGAATCGTAATCAAATATGTCTCGTTGTCGGAATCGTACTGATGCAATGTCATCGGCTGTTTCTTAAACTTACGGCTCTCTATAGCAGCATATTCACCGACAAGATTTTCCACCTGACGGTTATAGTCGGCTACTGCCGTCTGGTAGTCGCCAACTATTGCATTGGCAAACTCCGCAGCCTTGGCGTCGCGCGACTGTTCGTTGACGCGCTCCTGCCATGCCTTGGTGGTTTCGAATTCATCTTTCTTCTGCCATGCCACTATCTTTTTCTCGACAGCTGCTTTCACACTGGCCTGGTCGGGCGCTACGATTCCTCTCTTGGCAAGGTACTTGTCAATACTGCCTAAACGGAATGCTAGATAATTATCCCACGACGATTCAGCATCTTTCAGTTTCTTAATCGTCGCTTTACTTTCAGCGAGTTCATAAAACTTTCCTCTGCTGTCCACAAACTTATGCTGGCCGTTAAGCTTAACTTTCGCCAGACCTTCTGAGAAGTCCCAGGCGTTATCAAACTGCGCCGGAATCACGAGTTTACCTGTACGGTCGATAAAACCCCACCTACCGTTCATCTTAACACGCGCCAGACCTTCTGAAAAGCTTTCAACTTCGGAGTATTGCGCCGGAATCACTATCTTGCCGGTCTTATCGATGAAACCATATTTACCATTCACCTTATCCTTAACTTTCGCCAAGCCATCCGAAAAGTCCCAAGCCGATGCAAATTGCAACGGTATGACAAACTTGCCGGTCTTATCGATATATCCGCAGTCAGAACCTTTCCTCACACATGACAATCCCTCCGAGAAATCATGGACATCATTGAACTGCGCCGGAATCACAAACATACCCACCTTGTTTATAAAACCCCAATCCCAACGTAAATTTGACCGCGCCAGTCCACCGTGAAAACTGAATGACAGATCCAATTGAGCCGGAATTACAAATTTTCCCGTCTTATCTATATACCCGTATTTGCCATTAACTTTCACCCTCGCCAATCCCTCTGAAAACTGGTCTGCGTCATCAAACTGCATCGGAATAATAACTTTACCGGTTTTGTCAATGTACCCCCACTTGTCATTCAGTTGCACTGCAGCAAGTCCTTCTGTGAAACCCCATGCCATGTCAAATTGTGCAGGAACAACAAACCGGCCGGTCACATCGATAAAACCATATTTACCATTTTGGCGTGCTCTTGCCAGATCTTCCGTGAAGCGTTCCAAATTGTCAAATGTGATCGGAACGACAATCTCATCAGTATAAAAATCTTTAACACCATATTTATTATTCTCTATGACAATATTCAGTTTCCTTCCTTGTGCAGAAGTGACCAGCCATTGTTGTGCCGAACAAAATAGAGCCGCCGAAAAAGTTATTATCAGAACTATCAACCGTTGAATTCTAAAGATTTTTGATGCCATATATCTTTTTATTTTAGACTGCTCAAATTTATGAAAAAGATTCTATTTAATTGTTACTGACATGACAACTTTACACACGGCATCCCCATGCAAACGCATAAATTGTCACGCCATTTAACCTTTTTTACGGAAAAACATCCTTTTTTCCGACTGGCATTCAATTTGCCGGTTGTTATATATATGACTATTAAAAATCATAACCATTATATTATATGAGTACAACTACAGAAAAAATTGGGGTTACTACTGAAAACATCTTCCCCGTCTTTAAAAAA
>CAYQYL010000034.1:0-23623 GCA_964421745.1 uncultured Muribaculum sp.
AGTCTTTAACGTCGAGGTAAAGAGGCTCGCCGGTAGCTCCGGGTTCTTTGGTGCGGTCGAGAACAGCGATGCGTTTTGCTGTTTTGGGAACAGCTGCGAGGAAGTGCTTGGCAGAGAAGGGACGGTAGAGGTGAACAGAAACAAGACCAACTTTTTCGCCTTTTTCAACGAGGTAGTCGATAGCTTCCTGAGCAGCTTGAGTTACAGAGCCCATAGCGATAATCACGCGTTCAGCATCGGGAGCACCGTAGTAGTTGAACAAGCCGTATTTGCGGCCGGTGATTTCAGAAATTTTGTTCATGTATTCTTCAACGATTGCCGGAACAGCTTCGTAGTAGCGGTTGCAAGCTTCGCGATGCTGGAAGAATACGTCGGGGTTTTCGGCAGTACCGCGAGCAACAGGTGCATCGGGGTTGAGTGCGCGTTTGCGGAACTCGGCCAGAGCCTGCTGGTCGATCAGCGGAGCGAGGTCGTCGTTATCGAGAGCTTCGATTTTCTGGATTTCGTGAGAAGTGCGGAAACCGTCGAAGAAGTTAACGAATGGAACGCGGCTCTTGATTGTTGACAGGTGGGCAACACCGGCCAGATCCATTACTTCCTGAACGGAACCTTCGGCCAACATGGCGAAACCTGTTTGGCGAACCGACATAACGTCCTGATGGTCGCCGAATATCGAAAGTGCATGCGATGCCAGTGTACGTGCCGAAACATGGAACACGCATGGGAGAAGCTCACCAGCGATTTTGTACATGTTCGGGATCATCAGCAGCAGACCCTGCGAAGCGGTGTAAGTGGTGGTCAGGGCACCAGCCTGCAGAGAGCCATGTACTGCTCCGGCAGCACCGCCTTCGCTCTGCATTTCCTGCACGAGCACGGTTTCACCGAAGATGTTCTTTCTACCTGCGGCTGCCCATTCGTCGACATATTCAGCCATTGTCGACGACGGAGTGATGGGATAGATAGCTGCAACTTCCGAGAACATGTAGCTCACGTCTGCGGCTGCCTGGTTACCATCGCAGGTCAGGAATTTTTTTTCTTTACTCATAATTATGAAATCTGTTTATAGGGAAATTAAGATATCCTGATAAAAGTTAATGCACTGTGTCCGCTATGCGGAACGTGGTTGGTTAATGACGCAAATTTAGTTAATTATCTACAAAATGCAAAATGTCGTTCCCCTTTTAACGCGCCGCATGTTCAAGAAGTAATCCGGATTTATTGGAATAGCGTTTAATAAGCGTTATTTTAACGTTTGGATTATCTGTTCAGGGCGGGTTTCATCGTGAGGCCGGGGTGAGTGTGGATTGTAGTTGAAACCAGACAAAAATGAAAGCAATGGAGGTGTGGATTCAGTAAAATGAGTTATATTTGCACTTTCCCTTATCGGGGTGCAATTTCAAATAATTAATTTTAATGGCACAGTTCTGTGTAAACTACTTAGGATGTGGGTCGGCCACGCCGACGATGCGTCATCAGCCCAGTTGTCAGGTTATCGACTACCGTGACAATCTGTATATGATTGATTGTGGGGAGGGTGCGCAGCTATCTATGCGCCGTCAGCGATTGAAGTATTCACGGCTCGGGCATATCTTTTTGTCGCATTTGCATGGCGATCATTGTCTTGGTTTGCCGGGACTGCTGTCGACTCTGGCGTTAACCGGACGTGACGGCGGAAATCTGACCTTGCACACATTTAAGGAGGGGGTTGAGGAGTTTGACCGTATGATGAAGTTTTTCTGCCACGGCATGCCGTTTGAAATAAATTATAATATAATCGACCCCAAGGCTCCGGCCGGTGAGATTGTGTTTGAATCTGACTCACTAACGGTGAGCATATTTCCGCTCAGACATACGATTGAGTGTGTAGGATTTCTTTTCCAAGAAAAAGCCAAACCGCGCCATTTGCGTCGCGAAATGATTGATTTTTATAAAGTTCCGGTGTCACGGCTGGCGGCAATAAAGCGAGGGGCGGATTTTGTGCGCGACGACGGCACTGTTGTGCCAAACCGTGTTCTTACGACTGACGCCGATCCGGCTTATAGCTACGCATATTGTTCAGACACGGTTTATACACCTCAGTTGAGCCGGGTGTTGGAGGGTGTGCATACAATTTTTCACGAGGCAACCTACACGGACGATTATGCCGACAAAGCACGTGAACGCGGGCACTCTACAGCGTCGCAGGCCGCGCGGATAGCTCTGGATGCGGGTGCGAAACGTTTGGTGCTGGGCCATTATTCGCAACGTTACAATAGCGAGCAGCAGCATCTGGAACAAGCACGGGCTATATTCCCGAACACAGTATTGTCGACCGAAGGTTTGAAACTTGATTTCTGAATGAATTAGATATGGATTCCAGTCAACAGACAAAAGATATAAATTACATGAAAATGGCTCTTGCAGAAGCTAAAAGCGCATTGGCCGCAGATGAAGTTCCGATTGGAGCCGTGATTGTGTGTGGCGACCGTGTTGTGGGCCGCGGACATAATCTGACAGAAACACTTGGCGATGTAACGGCACATGCTGAAATGCAAGCCATTACGGCCGCAGAGTCTACACTGGGTGGAAAGTATCTGCCGGAGTGTACGCTCTATGTGACAGTGGAGCCTTGTCTGATGTGTGCCGGGGCTATTGCATGGGCGCAGATTAAACGCGTAGTCTATGGGGCGTCTGATCCTAAAAGAGGCTATTCGGTTCATGTTATAGGTTCGCCGTTTCATCCAAAAGCCGAAGTGATCGAGGGTGTATTGGCTGAAGAGTGCAGTGCGCTTGTACGCGATTTTTTTGCAAAAAAACGTTGAAAAAGAAAGTTGAATATCGCAAAAGATGAGAATAATTAAAGAACCACAATTTAGCGTTTCCGGCGAGGCGTTTGTTGCAACAATGTCTGAACGGGTGCTGTTGCTCGACGGAGCAATGGGGACAATGATCCAACAATTCCCGCAGATGCAGGAGCATCTGCAAGGCACTGTATTTGCAAGTTGGCCGAAAAGTCTTGCCGGATGTAACGATTTGTACTGTCTTGTACGACCTGATGTTATCAAGCGGATTCATCGGGATTACCTTGATGCCGGGGCCGATATAATCACAACAAACTCGTTTAATTCGAATTCGTTCTCGCTGTCGGACTATGGATTGGAACAATATGTAGGCAAACTCAATAAGGCTGCGGCTGAGCTTGCGCGCCAGACTGTCGATGAATATATTGCGGAGAATCCGGGCCGACAGTGCTGGGTTGCCGGCAGCGTTGGTCCAACAGGAAAATCGCTTACAATGATTCTCGGAGAGGGGAGCAGCGATGGGAGTGTTTTGCCATGGGATGAACTTGAACTAACATATACCGAGCAGATTTCTGCTTTGATTAGCGGTGGCGCAGATATTATACTGATAGAAACTGTGTTCGACACATTAAATGCCAAATGTGCGCTGTTCGCTGCTGAAAAGGTGATGACGGAGATCGGACGCCGTTTGCCGGTGATAGTATCTGTCACGCTGACTGAATCGGGCAGAACCTTGTCGGGGCAGACACTTGACGCTTTCGTGGCTACGATAGCTCCGTTTGAACCAACAGTTCTGGGTTTGAACTGCGGTTTCGGGGCAGCGGCTATGGCTGCTTACGTTGCAGAATTGCAGAAATTCCCTTTTGCAGTGTCGGTGTATCCAAATGCCGGATTGCCTAATGCATTAGGCAATTATGATGAAACTCCAAAGTCAATGGCAGACCAGCTGCGCCCGATGCTTGAAGCCGGAATGCTAAATATTGTAGGAGGTTGTTGCGGCACAACTCCAGAGCATATCAGGGCAATCGCAATGGTAGCGGCTGAAGGCCGACCTCGTCAGATTCCGGAGGTTGAGGCTGAGATGGTTCTCGCCGGGCTGGAACCGAAGGAAGTTTCGGCTGCAACCGGTTTTGTGAACGTCGGTGAACGCTGTAATGTGGCCGGCAGTAGGAAATTCCTGCGTTTGATAAAGGAAAACGCGATGGGTGAAGCAATAGGGATAGCACGTAGCCAGGTGGAATCCGGAGCACAAATTATAGATGTGAACATGGACGATGCTCTGCTTGACTCCAGAGCTGAAATGGTGAAGTTTATCGGACTCACCGGTGTAGATCCGGATGTGGCACGAGTTCCACTGATGATCGATTCGTCGGACTGGCCGACAATAGTCGGTGCGCTTAAATGTGTTCAAGGGCGCCCGATTGTTAATTCAATAAGTTTGAAAGAGGGCGAGGAGGCGTTTATAGAGCATGGGCGTTTTATCAGGCGTATGGGTGCGGCAGTTGTGATAATGGCCTTCGACGAGAACGGTCAGGCCGATACCTTTGAACGACGCACAGAAGTTGCTGCTCGTGCCTACCGACTCCTTACCGAGCAGGCTGGTTTCCGGGGGTGCGACATTGTTATAGATCCCAATGTGCTTGCAGTGGCAACAGGAATAGAGGAGCATAACTCGTATGCCGCTGATTTCCTGAGAGCAATAGAATGGATTAAACAGAATCTGCCGGGAGCGAAAGTGAGCGGCGGAATCAGCAATCTCTCGTTTGCGTTCCGTGGAAATAACCGACTGCGGGAATCGATGCATTCGGTATTTCTCTTTCATGCAATTAAGCGCGGAATGGACATGGCGATAGTGAATGCTGCGCAATTATTTAATCCAGATGAACTTGAGGTAAAATTGCGCGAAGCATTGGAGGCAGTCATATTGAACACTTCAGCTGAAGCGCCTGAACGCTTGATAGAGCTTGCTCCGGAGTTTAGTAATGTAACCACCCAGCAGGTGGATAAGGTTGTTGACGAAACCTTGGTTTCTCCTTCGAAAAAGCTTGAAAACGCTGTAATCAAGGGTGTGACAGAGGGTCTTGATAAGATGTTGGCCGAAGTTCTGGCAGAATCGGAGTCGGCTCTGTCGGTTATAGAAGGCCCTTTAATGAGTGGTATGACACGCGTCGGGGTTCTGTTCGGTGACGGAAAGATGTTTCTTCCTCAGGTAGTGAAGAGTGCACGTACAATGCACGCGGCTGTGGAATGGCTAACACCTTACATTGACAGTGAGAAAGAGAAGAACGGAGCTGCCCGCGACAGACACAGCATGGTGTTGGCCACGGTGAAAGGCGATGTTCATGACATTGGAAAAAATATAGTTTCGGTAGTTATGAATTGCAACGGAATCGATGTAACCGACTTAGGAGTTATGGTTCCGGCCGAAACGATAGTTGATACGGCACAAAGGATTGGTGCTGATTACGTGGGTTTGAGCGGATTGATAACACCATCGCTCGAAGAAATGTGTGCAGTTGCAAGACTGATGCAGCAGCGTGGACTGACAATACCATTGTTAATAGGCGGAGCTACAACGTCGGAACTGCATACGGCAGTGAAAATTGCGGAGTGCTACGATGGTCCGGTGGTTTATACGCGCGACGCAGCGGCGTTGCCAGCCGTGGTGCAAAAACTATCGGATACCGTTACACGACCTGCTGAATTGCAACGGATAGCAGACCGGCAGCAGATGCTTAGAGATGAGTTTAATGCTGAAAACGAGGGAAAAATGCTGCCATATGCCGAGGCTAAGGCTCGGGCAGCCACATTTGCCGACGATTCACAATTGCCTGCAAAGACAGGTGTGACCGATGTTGAGATTCCGTTGTCGGATCTCCGTCCGTTAATCAACTGGAAGGCTTTCGTCGCTGCATGGGGTTTGGAGGCGTCGCTTGGAGATTATGCCAAGATGTCGGACTGCCAGCATTGCCGCCTGACGTGGCTTGCAGGACTGCCGGAGGAAAAGCAGGAACAGGGCAAACAGGCTGCAGAGTTAATCGATGCAGCAAAAAAGATTCTTGATGAGCTGTGTTTCAAAGGAGAACCGTCAGGGATCAAGGCGAGGGTAGCTATTTATCCGGCTGAAGTTGTTGGCGACGATGTGAATATTCAATCGCCACAACCTGTGTCTATTCCGATGCTTCGCCAACAGTCGGTGGTCAGTGGAAAAAACACGTTGTCGCTTGCCGATTATATAGGTAAGTATGTGGCTGTTTTCGCGGTAACTGCTGGCAGTGGACTTGAATCAAGAGCTGAAGAGAGCCGAAAAGCGGGAAACGAATACGATGCGTTGGTATGTCAGGCATTATCGCACAGGCTTGCTGAGGCAGCCACAGAATGGGTACATCGCTATGTGGCAACTAAACTCTGGGGATATGCAAAAGAGAATGAAGCAGTGCGTGGCATACGTCCGGCTGTGGGGTATCCCTCGTTGCCCGACCAGAGCATTGTTCATTTGCTTGACAGGCTCCTTCATTATGGGGAACTTGGAGTGGCAGTGACCGAGCACGGTGCGCTATCGCCTTCGGCAACTACAACAGGATTTATCATTCCGTTGGCTGAGAGTCGTTATTTTAGTGTTGGTAAAATCGGTGCAGATCAGTTCGCTGATTATGCCGCCCGTCGAGGATTCAGTGCTGAACAAATGGCAACTTTTCTTCCCAGGTAGAAGCACCGGATTTTGTGTGGAAATCTTTTTAGGATAGTGAGGCGTTATAATAAGTAGGAATATATTCGCTTAAGATAACGAAAATTATATCCTATTTACAAAAAACAGATTTTATGGAAAAGAAATTGACAATTGCTTTAGTGGCGCATGACCATCGTAAAGCTGACATGATTGAATGGGCAAAATATAATGCGGAATTTCTATCGCATCAGCATATTGTGTGCACCGGAACTACAGGTAGCCTTGTAAGGAAAGCTCTTGAAGAATTAGGATATCAACCGGATTTAGAATGTATGAACTCCGGTCCAATGGGTGGAGATGCCGAGATAGCGGCAATGGTAGTCCGTGGAGAGGTTGATCTGGCAGTGTTTTTGATCGACGATTTGAATCCGCAGCCGCATGAAGCCGACATTCAGATGCTTCTGCGCCAGTGTCGAGTACATAACACACCGATTGCATGTAATCTTTCGAGTGCAGACCTGATGATTTCCAGCCGACTTCTTGGAAGCGAAGCATATCACCCGAAAGAACAGCAATACGTAGATTTCGAACGATAATAGCCATATGGCAAGAGTATTGCTGTTTAATCCGGAAAACGACGTGCGGCTTGGGGAAATGCCAGGCCGCACGCCGCGTAAATTAACACAGAATGTGATAGCTCTTGGCTGTGACGGCGCACTACTGCCCTTGTGGTGGGCCGATGAAGAGGATTATATATTGGTCAGAAACATTCCGGTTTGTCGGCACGAGTCAGTGAGATTACAAGCCGAGGAGATGAAAAGAAAATTCGGACTTTGCGGGAGTGTTATTTTCGAGGGAGAAAAAGTTTGTACTGATTCAATAGGTATGCCATGGGGATGGTCGTACGACTCGGCGGCTATGCTGACTGCTGTGGGTGCAGAATGTCCGTCGGAAGCCGAAATTCAGAATATCAGACAGCTGAGCCATCGCCGGACAGCATCCGTGATCGCGAAGAAGTTGGCAACAATGCTTCCGTTTGCAATACCCTCCCCGGCAGTGGAATGTGGATGTATCGAAAAAGTGGATGATTTTGTTGAACAACACGGCGAGGCATATGTGAAAACTCCATGGTCGAGCAGTGGGAGAGGGGTAATAAGGCTCTCAGGCAGGCCTGGAGATAGAGAACGACAGCTGATTGTTTCTGCAATCAGAAGGCAGGGTAGCGTGATGTGTGAACAGGCTTTGTGTGGTTTGCAGGATTTCGCAATGTTGTTTTATGCTGAAGGTGGACGAGCGGAGTATCGTGGCCTCTCTGTTTTCGAAACCAACGGCTCGGCAGCTTACAGTGGTAATATAGTAGACTCTGAAGAGCAGCTTGAAGCCGTGCTGCTTCAATCAGGAGCCGACAGCGATGAACTGAATGCTGTAAGACAGAGTCTTGAGTGTGTACTTACAGAAATTGTAGCACCGTATTATACAGGGTGGATGGGAGTCGATATGCTCGTGATGGGAAATGGTGGAATTGCTCCATGCATAGAACTGAACCTCCGAATGACCATGGGAGTAGTTGCATGGATGCTTGCGCGACGATTGCCGGTTGCGGAGAAGCCCGGCCGATACACAGTTGCCTACAGATCAGACCCCGCAGATGCCATATCGCTCACCGGAAATTATCAGGATGCGACTTTCTCGTTTCAGTATCGCAAAAATATGTAACTTTGCGTTGCGATGAAACGTAACACAATAATATTTGCAATATTGGGCACGCTATGTGCCGTGCTATTCTGTGCTGACATGTGTGTTGGCTCGGTTAATATACCTCTACGGCAAATGTGGAATGCGTTTACGGGCGGTGAGTGTGACGAGAGTACGCGGCGTATATTGTTGGGAATAAGATTGACAAAGGCTGTAGTGGCTATACTCGCCGGGGCTGCGCTGTCGGTCAGCGGGCTGCAGATGCAGACGCTTTTCCGGAATCCGCTGGCGGGTCCGTATGTGCTTGGTGTCAGTTCGGGCGCGAGCCTTGGGGTTGCTCTGTTTGTTTTAGGAGCTCCGTTGACAGCGATGCCGATGTGGATGCATGAGCTTGGTGTGACAGGCGCGGCATGGCTTGGATCGGCTCTCATACTGGCAGCCGTGACAGTGGTGGGAAGGCGAATTAAAGATATAATGGTTGTCTTGATACTCGGCATCATGTTCTCGTCAGGTGTCGGTGCGATTGTGCAGGCGCTTCAGTATCTGAGTCGCGAAGAGTCGTTGAAGACATTTGTTGTGTGGACAATGGGATCGTTGAGTGACGTGACGTCGGGCCAACTTGCAATACTGGCATCGGCAGTGTTAGTTGGCCTTGGAGTGTCTGTCTTTACAATCAAGCCATTGAATTTATTGATGTTAGGTGAAGATTATGCACGAACGCTCGGTATGGATATGCGTCGGAGCCGAATGCTGATTTTTGTTGCGACAACGCTTTTGGCCGGTTCAGTAACGGCATTTTGCGGTCCGATAGGTTTTCTTGGAATGGCTATGCCGCATGTGGCCCGAATGGCGTTGCGCGAGGCCGACCACCGCGCTTTGTTGCCGGGGACAATGTTATGTGGTATAGCTGCGATGCTATTTTGCGATCTGTGCTCAAAAATGCTGGTTATGCCGGTTAATGTTGTCACTTCACTATTGGGCATACCGATTGTCGTGTGGGTTGTGATGCAGCATAAATCAATGTCATAGTTGTGGATATGATTGAACTGAATAATTTTTCGACAGGCTACGGCAACCGGATTTTGATTGAGGATGCCGACGTGAGTATCCCCGCTGGACAGCTAACGGCTCTAACCGGACGGAATGGTTCGGGTAAATCCACCTTGTTGCGTGCATTGGCCGGACTTAATACAGATTATACCGGTGAGATTTTGGTGAATGGCAAGAATTTGCGTTCGATGCAGCCGCAGGAGCAGGCGAGGCTACTGGCCTTTGTCGGCACACAACGTACGCGAATCGCAAATCTGACATGTCATCAGCTTGTCGGGTTGGGTAGAGCTCCTTACACCGACTGGGTGGGACGTTTGACGACCCGCGATGAAGAAGCTGTCAGAATGGCTCTTGAGGCAGTGGGGATGTCGGAGTATTCCGGAAGGACATTGAACACAATGAGCGACGGGGAGTGCCAAAGAGTAATGGTTGCCCGCGCCGTGTCACAAGACACACCGGTGATATTGCTTGACGAACCAACATCATTTCTCGATTTGCCTAATCGATATGAATTGTGCCAGCTGCTTGGCAGACTGGCACATGAACTTGGAAAGTGTATAATTTTTTCTACTCATGAACTCGACATAGCACTTCGCACATGTGACGCGATTGCTGTTGTCGACAATTCTCGTTTAGAGGTCATGTCGCCTGCAAACGCCAAAGAGAGGATAGAGCAGGTTTTCGGGATAGAAATTATTTGAGATTCCGGCGTACGGAATTCAAGAATTCTTTCATTGCTTCGGGGTCGCGTCGACGCACGATTTCGAGCAATCGGGATAGCTTTTCAGAAATGCGTTCGAGCTGCTGAGGCGTATTAGGATTGAACAGAATTTCGCTCAGAAGAAAATCGTCTTCGCTCATCAATCCGTCGGCGATAGCTTTGTGGCGTTTGAAGGTTGTTCCCGGAGCATCCTGATGTTTCATGCATCCGGCAAAAACGAGTGTTGAAGCGAAGGGTATGGATAGTGAATAAGCAATTGTCTGGTCGTGTTCCTCGAAGGAGTACTCTTCGATGTGGAGTCGCAGCTGTCGGTAGAGATCGCGGAAAAATGCTTTTCCGAGGTGATCGCTTTCGGTGATTATTATAGCATTTTCATTTTGCAGGTTGCTTAGTGAAGCGAATGTTGGGCCGAACATAGGGTGGGTCGACACAAATGGATGCCCACAGTTTGCATAAAACTCCGGTAGTCCGGTTTTAACCGAGGCAATGTCGGAAAGAATGCATCGTTCGGGTAGATATGGCATTACGGCTTCAAATGCCTGTAGGGTGTATTTCACAGTAGCCGCATTTATAACCATATCGGGAGCAAACGCTTCGATTTCTTTAACATCAGCAAAACGTTGGCAGTTGAAAGTAAAGAGCAAGCGTTTAGGATCAGGATCGTAGACGGCAACATCGTGCTCGGTCGATAGGAGATCGCAAAAGAATGAGCCCATTTTACCGGCCCCGAGAATAAGAATTTTCATCGTGTGCGGTCGTTGAATATGTTAATCTGTTGTCTGACTGACTCTTCGTGGATTGCCGAAAGGACGTTGCGCATGAATTCGGGGCTCATTCCCATTTCCTGTGCGAGTTGTGCGCGGCTTTGCATTATCTCGTCGTGGCGTCCGATCTGCACCACCGGCATACGATGTTCCTTTTTAAATTGTCCGATTTCGCGGCAGACACGCATTCGCTTGTTAAGCACTTCGAGAAGTTCATTGTCGAGTTCGTCGATTTGCTGGCGGAGCAGTGTGAGGCTTTCGGTTGAAATGGCAGAGTCGCGTAACACAAGTGTATTAAGGATGAAGTTCAAGACATCGGGAGTTATTTGTTGCGCTTTGTCGGATAGTGCACAGTCGGGATCGCAATGTGATTCGATGATGAGGCCGTCGAATCCCATGTCGATAGCCTGTTGAGAGAGAGGTGCAACAAGTTCGCGTTTGCCACCGATGTGCGACGGATCACAGAGCAAAGGAAGCTGGGGATAGCGGCGTCGCAATTCAATGGGTATATGCCATTGGGGCATGTTGCGATAGAGATGTTTCCCATAGGCGCTGAAACCACGGTGGATTGCACCAAGACGTCGAATGCCGGCGTTGTAGAGTCGTTGCATCGCACCAATCCATAGTTCAAGATCTGGGTTGACCGGATTTTTTACCAGCACCGCAACGTCGGGGTTACGCTCCTGTAGGGCATCGGCAATTTCCTGCATGGCGAATGGGTTTGCTGAAGTGCGCGCACCAATCCACAGGATATCGACACCGGCATCGAGCGCTTGTTCAACGTGCTGGCGTGTTGCAACTTCGGTTGCTGTGAGCATTCCCGTAGTTTCCTTGACTTTTTTCAGCCATTCCAGACCGGGAGCGCCTACACCTTCGAAGCCTCCGGGTTTTGTGCGAGGTTTCCAAATACCGGCACGGAAGATACGGATACCGTTGCGTGCAAGGTCTGTGGCTGTTTCTAACATTTGTTCCTGCGACTCGGCACTACAGGGCCCGGCGATAATTAGGGGCTTGATTTCGCAGTTGAAACCGGCTGGTATGATAGGTTTTAAATCTTTCATTTAAGTGTCTTTAGGTGGATATTTATTTACTTTCTTCCGCTTTCATTAGTTGAATGCGGCGGAGAGCTTCGTTTAGTTTTTCTTCGGTGGCACAAAGCGACAGGCGTATATAGTCGGCGCCGTTGTTGCCAAATACGATGCCTGGAGTGACAAAGACGCGGGCTTTGTAAAGCAGGCGATCGGCCATTTCCTCGCCTGTTCCATAAGGTACACGTCCCCACAGGAACAGACCTTTCTGCTGAGGGTTGAACTCGCAGCCGAGTTCATTGAAAATCTGTTCGGCTACTTTGCGGCGTGATGCGTAAACGCTGTTTAACTCGCTGTACCATTCGGGACCGAGTTCCAAGCCTGTTGCGGCTGCTTGCATGAGCGGCCGGAACTGTCCGGAGTCGATGTTTGACTTGACCTTCAGAATCCAGTTGATGAATGTTGGATTAGATGCAACCAGACCGACGCGCCATCCGGCCATATTGTGGCTTTTACTCATTGAATTCATCTCGACAGCAATATCTTTAGCACCGGGTATTTGCAGCAGACTAAGAGGTTTGTCGTTGAGAATGAAGCTGTATGGATTGTCGTGGGCAATTACTATGCCGTGGCGCTTGCCAAAATCGACGATACGTTGGAACAGATCCAGAGATGCTGGAGTTCCGGTTGGCATGTGGGGGTAGTTGATCCACATGAGTTTGATTTTGTCGAGAGGTAATTTTTCTATTGCTTCGAAATCAGGCATCCAGCCGGATCTTTCCGTCAGATCGTATTTGAAGATTTCTGCACCCACCAATCGGCTGACGGATGTGTATGTAGGATAGCCAGGGTCGGGAACCAGAACGCCGTCGCCGGGGTTGAGGAATGCGAGTGAAACGTGGAGAATACCTTCCTTTGAACCAATTAGCGGTTGAAGTTCAGTTGTGGGGTCGAGGTCGACACCGTAGTAGCGTTTATACCATTGAGCCATTGATTTGCGCAGGCGAGGTATGCCTACATACGGCTGATAGCTGTGTGCTGAAGGGTCGGCTGCATCGGTGCAGAGAGTATCAATTACGGTTGCGTGCGGCGGACGGTCGGGGCCTCCTATGCCGAGCGAAACAATATCGGCTCCCGCTGCATTGAGCTGAGCAACTTCTCTCAGTTTTCGAGAGAAATAGTATTCCTGTATTTCAGATACGCGAGATGCCGGAACAATTTCTTTTTTCATATATCAAACCGGATTTTTACATTCAACATATTCGCCGAGAACACGGAGTTCGTTCGTAAGCGGACGTACAGCTTCGATAGCCTGCCGATAGCGGACGTATGAATCGAAAGTCAGGTCGGCATAGAATCGGTATTCCCATTCGCGTCCGATGATTGGCATTGACTGGATTTTCGACAGATTCATGTCGTAGAACGACAAGATAGTCAATACCTTTGAGAGCGCGCCGTTGGTGTGGGGCAAAGTGAAAACAACCGATGACTTGTCGATCTGTTTCTCGCTCGGTTTTAAGTCGGCAGCGATAAGCGGGTCGGCGAGAATCAGGAACCGGGTGAAATTCCGTTTGTTTGTTTCGATGCCTGAAGCGAGTACATTCAGACCATAGAGTTTTGCTGCGTATTCGCCGCAAACTGCGGCATGGCCTACGAGATTTTGTGTCGCAATTTCACGAGCGGCTCCGGCAGTGTCGAACTTCTCAATTCGTTTCATTGCCGGATATTGGGCAAGGAACTGTTCGCACTGGCGAAGTGCCATAGGGTGGGAGTTGACTTCGGTGAGTTGCTCGATAGTTTGTCCGGGCAGTGCGGCTAATGAATGGGAGATACGCATTTTGTATTCCCCAATTATGAGCGAATGCCCCATGCGCAACAATTCGTGGTTCTGGAGCAATGCTCCGGCAATAGTGTTCTCAATTGCCATTATTCCCAATAGCGATGCGTCGAGCGATAGTTTTTCCATTAAAACGGGGAATGAATCGCATTCAATTGTTTCGATTTCCTCTCCGGCAAAATATTGTCGGGCGGCCGCATCGTGATAGCATCCGGCAACACCTTGTATAGTGACACGTTTTTTCATCGGTTTCAATTCTATTATTATGCAGGCGGCCCCGCTCTCCTTACTCGGTGAGCGGGGCCGTTGCCATATTGTTGTTGATTATAAATATCAGTTCTTATCAGACACACGCGAACCCGCTCTTAACCTTTATTGGGATAAAAGTAAAAATAACGGTATGCGTAAAATCGTGTCATAATTGATATGCTTGAAGTTATTACGATGCAAAATTAAAAGTAATTTTTTTATTATGCAATAGTTTTTTTATGAAATAAGCGGGATAATTCGCCTATTATAAGCACGGGTGAAGTTCCGAAGATGATTATCAACCAATCGCGAAGGGAGAGTGGCGTTACATTGAAAAACTCACCGCCTAATTCAACAATCGCAATCTGACCAAAGAATATCAATGCAGCAATGAACAGGAACTCACCGCATTTGTCAAGATGAAAGGCGCTGCGTCCGGTGGCGAATGCGCGCGCATTGAATATGTTCCAGAACTGGAGGAAAACGAAAGCGGTGAAAATGATGCTGAGCTCGTAGGGCGAAAGAGTGTCCTGGCTGCCCGGCGTTATATGGAGAAGATCGGTGAGTGTGTTAACTTGAGAATGCTGGAATGTATAGACCATGGCAAACATGATTGCAAACACAATCAGACCGGTTGTGAGGATGAGTTTTGTCATTGTCGGAGTGATAATGAATTCTGAACGTCGTCGTGGCCGATCGTTCATTACAGAGGCCGAGGGGGGGAGCGATGCCAGAGCCATGGCTGCAAAAGTATCCATTATTAGATTGACCCATAGCATTTGTGTGACTGTCAGTGGTGATTCGGTGCCCATGAAGGCACCGGCTAACACAATCAGACATGCTGCGACATTAACAGTCATCTGGAACAAAATGAAGCGCTGAATGTTGCGGTAAAGCGAGCGGCCCCACATGACCGCACGCCCGATTGAGGCGAACGAATTGTCGATAATGGTTATGTCTGATGCTTCCTTGGCGACAGATGTTCCGTCGCCCATCGACAATCCGACATGTGCAGCTTTAAGAGCCGGTGCATCGTTGGTGCCGTCGCCGGTGACAGCAACTATCTGGCCGATGCGCTGTAGCGATTCGACAAGCCTTTTTTTGTCAAGCGGCCGCGCCCGGGCTATGATTTTTATGTCATTTACGCGGCTGTCGAGTTCGGAGTCGGAGAGTTGTCCGAATTCCGGACCGGTAATGACGTTTGATGCGGTGTCGGAGCTGTTCCACAGTCCTATCTGGCGAGCAATTTCTGTAGCTGTTGCAGGGGTGTCGCCGGTGACAATCTTGACATCGATGCCGGCGTTGCGGCACTCTGCTATAGCGGCAGGGACATCGTCGCGGACAGGGTCGGCAATGGCGGCTATGCCTTCGAAACACAACCCGTCGATTGAGATATGGTTGTCAGTGAATGGTTGTTCGGATTCAGATAGCTTTTTTGCTGCGAAACCAAGGGTTCGCATCGAGTGATTCTGCCAGTCGTAAAGTTTATTTATTATGTCATCGGCGCTGAATGGCAGTGAGATATTGCTGCACATGGCCAGAACTATTTCGGGAGCACCTTTTACAAACAGGTAGCGTTCGCCACTGGCAGTAGAAACAACCGATGCCATAAATTTACGTTCGGTTGAGAATGGTATTTCGTCGGTGACTGTTACACTTTTTCGTAAGTCGTTGTAGTCGTAACCCATTGAATTAAGCCACAGGAGCAAAGCACCCTCGGTCGGGTTTCCAAGCACTTGGGGTGATTCTGCCCCCGGATTGCTCAGCTGTGCAGTGGAGTTTATGGCAATGGCTAAAGCATGAAGCGGATTTGTGTCAGAAAGAGAGCCGTCGGGCTGGCCTGCGAAAATTGAATCTTTCACCTGCATCCGATTCTGAGTGAGAGTTCCGGTTTTGTCGGTGCAGATAACAGTGGTGGCTCCCATAGTTTCGCAAGCATGCATCTTGCGGACAAGATTGTTTGTTTTCAGCATTCGCCTCATGCTATAGGCCAGACTGAGGGTGATTGCCATTGGCAACCCTTCAGGCACAACAACGACAATAAGTGTTACGGCTATCATTATTGTCTGTAGTGTGTAGGCTAACAATTCAGAGATATCTGATGAGCCTCCATTGACGAAACTATTGATGCCTAGCACCATGCCTATGAAGATTGCAAAAAATATTGCCAAGGTTACTATGCATGCCGAGCCTTTCATTCGAGGGAAACGGCAGATGACCATGTAGAACAACAGTGCAGTCGGGATGATTAAAGAGAGAGAAAGTGGTGCCCAGTTGAAATACAGCATGAGTTTGGCCACAATAATGAGGCCGGCAATAATATAGCTTCCGTCGGAAATTAACCGACCAAGACGATCGAGCTGTTGGCTGAGCGGTGTTTTAACGGAGTTGTCGATTTGAGCAGCTTGATAAACGCGTCCGTTTTCTGTGTTGTCGCCAACGGCTGTCACACGAGCTTTGCCATGACCTTCCATAACTTTTGTTCCGCGAAGCACATGGTCGGTCGGGAATGTGGCATCGGGATCAGCTTGTTCGGGAAGCGAGGACTTATGAGCTACGGGTTCGCCTGTAAGAGTGGATTCATCGACGTTCATGCTTCGTGTGTCGATCAAAACAGCATCGGCCGGAATTTCCTGTCCTTGTGAAAGAAGAATGATGTCGCCCGCGACAACATCCTTTTTGGGAACGGACGACGGATTTGAATTGCGTACAACTGTGACTGCATCGTCGTCGCTTATGCTGTTGAGCAGCGTGAACTCTTTGTCGGCTTTCAGTTCAAAAAAGAAAGCAAGTCCGGTTGCGAGAAAAATGGCAATAAAGATGCCGATTGGTTCAAAGAAGACGCCTGTTCCTTTGTGAAGGCCAAAGTACTCGTAAAATGAAATGCCCAGTGACAATACACCGGCTATGAGCAGAATGATTATGAGCGGATCTTTGAATTTCGAAAGAAATTTGTGCCATAACGATTCTTTTTCCGGGGGGGTGAGTACATTTTGTCCATATAATCGTCGGCTTTCGGCTACTTGGTCGTCGGAAAGTCCGCATGCGGGATCGGAGTTAAGCAGATAGTCGGGTAGTTCCATTTACAGATAGACCGGTATTGAGCGAGAAAACCGACACGATTCGATTGCAGATAACTGCATGCGTACCGTATCGGTTTATGATGATTTTATGAGATTATTTGCATTATTCAAAAATATGACGCAGACGACTGAAAATCCGTTTTTTTACGGATTCATCGGCCTTTACATTGGGCTGGTCGCGCAATGATTCGATGGCTTGACGTTCGGTATCGTTGAGCTGTTCGGGGATATATACCATGATGTTGACAAGCTCGTCGCCTGTGCCGTAGCCCTCGGTGTTTGGCAGACCTTTTCCACGTAGGCGTAGCACTTTGCCTGGTTGTGTTCCGGCTGGAATTTTGACACGTGCTTTGCCGGTGATTGTCGGTATGTCGACAGATCCGCCAAGTGTTGCGGTTGGGATGTCAAGCATCAGGTTGTAGATTACGTCGTTACCATCGCGAATCAATTCCGGATCGGGAATTTCTTCGATGACCACAAGCAGGTCGCCGTTGACACCGCCGTGGCGTGCGGCGTTTCCTTTGCCTTTGAGCGATAGTGTCATTCCGTCCTGAACACCTGCTGGAATTGCGAATTCAACAATTTCTTCCTGGCGAACTATGCCCTCGCCATTGCAGTAGGTGCATTTTTCAGAGATAACCTTTCCTTCACCATTACATGTGGGACAGGTGGCAGTGCTTTCCATTGGTCCAAGTATTGTTTGCTGAACCTGAGAGATAACGCCTGATCCGTGGCATGTCGGGCAGGTATGGAACGCAGTTCCGTCTTTCGCTCCTGTTCCGTTGCAGTGCTGACACTGAACGTAGCGAGGTATTTTGAGCTTCTTAGTGACGCCTTCGGCTATCTCTTTCAAAGTCATTTTTACCTTAATTCGAAGGTCGGTGCCGCGCTGTTGGCGTTTGCGACGTGGCGAACCGCCTGCTGCGGAGCCGAACCCACCGAATCCGCCGTAGGAACCGCCACCGAAGATATCTCCAAAGTGTGAGAAGATATCTTCCATTGACATGCCGGAGGCATGGAAGCCACCGGCTCCGGCACCTGCGCCACCACCGAAACCGGCAGGTCCCATTGACGGACCCCATTTGTCGTATTTGGCACGTTTATCGTCGTCGGAAAGTACATCGTAAGCTTCGGCTGCTTCTTTGAATTTTTCTTCAGCAGCTTTGTCACCCGGGTTTTTGTCGGGGTGATATTTCAGTGCGAGTTTTCGGTAAGCCTTTTTCAGTTCGTCTTTAGTTGCTGTCTTCGACACACCGAGCACTTCGTAATAATCGCGTTTATTGTCCATAGTAGCTGGGTGTTAATTATTATTGTCCGACAACAACTTTAGCATGGCGCAACACTTTGTCGTGAAGTGTGTAGCCTTTTTGAACAGTGTCAATGATTTTTCCTTTCTGATCCGGAGTAGGAGCAGGGAACATTGTTACGGCTTCGTGCATCTCTGTGTCGAAGTCGGTGCCGGGAGCTGTTTCCATTGCTTTTACGCCGTTTTGCTGGAGATATTTAACGAACTTATTGTAGATTAATTCAACACCTTCTTTAATTGATGCTGCATCGGACGATTCGTTAATAGCCTGAATGGAACGTTCGAAATCGTCGATAATTGGGAGTAGACCGCGCAGGGCGCTTTCCCCGCCATTTTTAATAAGTTCGGTTTTTTCCTTCATTGTGCGTTTGCGGAAATTATCGAATTCAGCCATCAGGAAGAGATATTCCTTTTTTTCTTTTTCAAGCTGTGCGGTTGTGTCTTGCAGTTTCTTTTCGAGAGATTCTTCTTGCGCTTCTTCCGCCATTTCTGCATCGAGAGGTTGATCGAACTCATCTGTTTCTTCAGCAACATCGTTTACATCCACGTCTTCGGGTTGTTGAGCTTCATATTGCATTCCGTTGTCGGAATTGTTTGTTTGATATTGTTTATCCATAATGGTTGTAATATTTTGCTTGTTGTAGTATTATAATGTACTGTGCAAAAACAATGCCTAAAAGTGCATCGTGATGCACATCTTTATTATTCATAACAAGCGGGAGCGCAGAACGTTCATTTTTTATAGCTCAGAATTTCATTGCCGAGATGTGGGCAATGTAGTCGTGTGGAAGTGATGCTATGAAATCTGACATTATGTCAGCCTTTGAAGCCGGAAAGATTCCAAACACAGAAGCTCCTGATCCGCTCATCGAAGCGTAGTCTGCTCCGGCAGCCAGTATGTTTTGTTTTAATTCTTCAATAACAGGAAATTGCGGAAAAACGCTTGTTTCGAAACGGTTCGCAACGATCGGTTGCCATTGGGCGGGGGGAATGGTTGATAGAGTCTGGGCCAGATCGGTCAAGGCCGGTACAGGAGTTACTTTGCTATAGGCTTGTTTTGTGGAAACAGACACCGGTGGTTTGACTATTACAAGCCTGTAGTCCGACAGATTGACGTCTACCGGCGAAAAGATATTTCCTATTCCGGTTGCACGCATCGGGGTGTTGTAGATGAAAAATGGACAATCTGCACCTATTTCCGCGGCGTATTGAGCCAATAGGTCATTGCCAAGTTCGAGCGCGAACATATCGTTGAGTCCTTTCAGCATGAAGGCTGCGTCTGCGCTCCCTCCGCCGAGGCCGGCTCCGTCGGGCACGATTTTATGAAGGTAGATGTCGACGGGGGGAATGGGCATATGAGAGTTCATCACGCTCCAAGCTCGCATGACAAGATTTTTTTCCGGCGGACAATCGACGTGATTGCCGGTTACGGAGAGTGTGCAACAGTCAGATTTTGCAGGAACGATTTCGAGAATGTCGCACCAGTCGACAGGATAAAATACGGTGTCTAAGTTGTGATAACCGTCGGGACGACGTGAAGTGATCTCAAGTCCGAGATTTATTTTGGCGTTTGGAAACAGTAGCATCGTTTTATATATTTCCGGGTCCGATCATAATGGCTTCGATCTTATATACTGTTTTGCAACCGGGCAAGTTTTCGTTTATTAAGGAGTCGCATTGCTGTTTGGTAGGTGTGCCAACGGGGAAAGGCAACTCTACAATTTCGGTTACGATGGCGCCGGGTATAACAGCATGTTTGAGCTGTTTTAACGTAGGCGTGTTTTTGAGTGAGGAGTATTGCCGGTAGGTGTAGGTTGTGAATGCTGTTTCGGGGGTAATTCCACGGCGGTCGAGATAGTAGCCGTTTTCAAGTGGTATTGGCTGGCTGTTTTCCACATCGGCCGGTGAAGGGAATGATATGATCGTTTTCCGATCGGTGCCAAGTGTGATTGGCACATTGTCGACAAAGTTTCCGTTGGTCTTGTAGATGCGGGCTTTAGGAACGGCTTTTTCGCTGTTCCAACCGATTATTGTGACTGGTTTGTCGCTAACCATGGTCGGTTGTTCAGATTGTTGTGCAGCCGCATTTTGTTGTGCGGAGTAGCACGACGTTAGTGCAGAAAAAACAGTTGCCGCTATAAGTGTTTGTATTATTTTGATCATTTTTTTATTATATGGGTTGCTGTTGTCCCTTGACGGGTTATTGCTTGCAGCAGATAGTGCCCGTTTGCAAGGTCGGATATGTTTATATTGACAATGTTTTCGTTGTTATTGAATTTTTGATTGAATATCAATGCTCCTTGCAGCGAATAGATTGCGATTGATTCAATCGGTGAAGGAGCGCTGACTTGAGCTACATTTGAAACCGGATTTGGCGTTACCTGAAGTTTGCCGGCTGAGGTATCTATGACGGTTGCGATGCCGGATTCTTCGTCGTCAAGAATGAATAGAATAGTTTTGCCGATGTACTCGTCGTTCGCTCTGGCTTTAATGAAGTATTGTGCGCCTACACGGCCGTCGGTGATTACCCCTTTCGCATTTAAGCTAACAGTGTTTCCTGATGTAATGTTCAGTATGCCGGTGTCTGCAATGTCGACACAATTCACATATCCGTCGCCGTCGTCGTCGAAGTTTTCAAAGATGTAGAATTGAATTTTATTATTGAAATCGCCGTTTATTGCTTCTGCTTTGCCTGTTATGCGGATGTTGTTCATAGGAACTTTTCCGTTTATCTGGTTGGCAATAGCGAATGTGACATTGAGCGATCCTTGCTGTGTTATCGCTACAGAGTGAATTTGTGATATCACTGTGTATTGTCCGGGTGATGACTTGCTTAGGAGTGCGAAATAGTAGTCGCTGCCGACGTTGAGCTCGGAAGTGTTGACAGATAAGTTGATGTTGGCTGTAGCTCCTGTTTCGAGTTCAGTCATAGCCGCACCGGCGATTTTTTCGATTACAGCCGAGCTGCCGTCGCTGCCGAGTTTGAGGAATGCACAATAGATATCGTTATAGAAGTACTCTCCGGTGTTCGATACGGAGGCGTTTATGTTGTAAATGCCATTCTGAACCATTTCAGATGGTAAGTCGGAAATAGTTGCCGAGAGGTTTGCGGCAGTTGTCGGAGTGATGACAGTAACGTCGGAGTCGGTTACGTCGAGAATAATGTATTGTGGCTCTGTTTTCGGAATGCGAATGTCGTGCCAAGTTATGCCTTTGTCGAGAGAGAACGCGGGAGAAATTTCGTAAATGCCCGCTGATTTAATTATTGATGCTGAGAAAGATATTGATGCATAACCCCTGTTGACCGGTAGATCGTTTGAATAAAATGAGGCGTGGTATGATGTTTCCGATGTTTCGCGTTTTTTTATTTTTACACCATAATATACAGTAGGAATTACTACAGGGCTGTTGTTGTAGAAAACGGTGCCGCTAACTTTTTGTGCTTCGGAGTTTGGAAATATTAAAATAGTGGCGTTACGGCCGACTGTTTGTTCAGGAGCTGATAAACCTGCACTTGAAACGACACTGTAGGTGTAGGTTGATGATTCTTCGGGGAGTTTTATGTTTACAACAGCACCTTGTCCGGCGTTATATCCGCTTTTGCTACCGCCGATTCCTTGTGATTCAGGATTAAGGGCGGAGAGTTTGAAGTATCCGTCGGACGTTCCTCCCCAGCCCCAGTTAATATGGTAGAATCCGTCGGCCTGATAGCCGTCACAAACAAAGGAATGTCCTGATTTTTCGTTAGAACCGCTGTATTGTACTGGGCGGCCGGATGCAATTTCATTGTAGATCAAATCTTCCCATTCGGCAGTGGTGAAGTATTTACGTTCGTGGTAAAAAGCGCTTTTGTCGTAGTTGAAGTAGTTTATGTAGGCCGGGGGAAGTTTGCGTGATTGTGCTCCGCTTGCGTTTTGTCCGTAGCCCATGTCGACGGAAACACCGCATGCATGCATAAGTGTGGCTACGGCATCTTTTTGAGGTTGGGTTGATTCGGAAGTGTATGTCAACGTCATTTGTGTCCAGTCGAAGTATACTTCGCTGAAGTCCATTTGCTGTGAGTCGGTGTCGGTGAACTCTTGTTTGTCTTCTGTGTATGTGTATTCAAAGTCGTAGCTATTGCTTCCGTAACCGTGCTGCGGCCACTGATAGTAGCGCATGATCTGTGCCATAGCTGTGGCCACACAACCGGTTGGTGCCTGTTTTCCATGAAGGACGGGGCAGTCTTGATTGTATGGGGCGCTTTGGTTCCATTTTGATTTGATGAGGGGCTGGATTGCTTTGCGGTGGTCGGGTACGGCCGCGGGGTAGAGCCGTATATCGGTTGTTGGCATTGACTCGGCATATTCGATTTGTTTCTGGTATTCCGAAAGCCACCATTTCATAGCCGGCGGCAAAGTTTCGTAGTCGAATGTGCCGGAAGTTGTGTAGCCTAACACAGGCTCGGTTTGCTGACTGGCCGACAGGATTGTGTAGCCACCGGCTTGTGTAGAGTTGTTGAAAACATAGTATGCGGGAATATCGGTTTGCTCTGATTTGGCTATGTAGGCAGGTATTGGTTCGATTTTGTCGATGGGCAGCGTGTTTTCGGCACTTGTTTTTTGAAGTCTTTCGATGGCTTGTTGCGGTGAAAGGTGAATGGCAAATGCTGTTTGGGTCGATAATGCTGTAATTGTGGCGCACAGTAATGCGATAAGGGTTGATTTTTTTGCCATAATATTGGAGTTTTATTGTTGTGAGCTATTGATTTATCGATGGAAGCCGGGTGGTGATTAAAGAGATGATATGTTTTGCAAAGAAACAAAAAAAAATAAACAAACGCAACCCGGTGTTGTGTAAAATTGGGGCTTAGACAATTATGCAGTTAAAAAAATGGCCGGTGCACTCACGTGTACCGACCATCAGGAGTTGGATAAATAAGGGATTATGGTATGTTTTTATTTTTTACCAGCAAGACGTTCTTTCAAAGCGGCGAGTTCTTCGAGGTCGCCGAGAGTAGTACGTTCAACGGCTGTGGCAACAGCGGGCTGTTCTTCTTTCTTGGCCTGCTGACGACGAGCTTTGCGGGCTTCATTCTTTTCTGCTTTAGCTTCGTCTTCGAAAATGCGGCTGTGTGAAAGGAAAATACGTTTGTTGTCTTTGTTGAATTCGATAACTTTGAAATCGAGGGTTTCGTTAACCTTTGCAGGTGTGCCATCCTCTTTAACGAGGTGTTTGGGAGTAGCGAAACCTTCAACGCCATGTTCAAGAGCAACTACGCCACCTTTGTCCTGAAGTTCGATGATAGTTCCTTTGTGGATTGAACCAACGGTGAATACACTTTCAAGAGCGTCCCAGGGATTTTCTTCGAGCTGTTTGTGGCCGAGAGAGAGACGACGGTTGTCGTTGTCGCTCCCGAGAACCTGAACATCGATGACGGCACCAACCAGAGTCAATTCAG
>CAYQYL010000035.1:0-22920 GCA_964421745.1 uncultured Muribaculum sp.
CGATTCCGAATTTACAGCAGCATCGGCTGTGTCTGTAGCCGACTGATACTGCTGGCGTGGCTGATAGCCACCCTGATTATAATGGTTGTTGTAACGGTTCTGGTTGTTGTAGCCTCCCTGCTGGCGATTGTAACCGCCCTGATTGTTGTAGCGGTTCTGTCCGTAACCACCCTGACGGTTGTAACCGCCCTGGTTGCCGTAGCTATTCTGGCGCGGCTGGTAGGGACGCTGATATCCTGTCGAATGCTCGCCTTCTTCCGACGATGAATTCTGACTGTAATCCACTTTGCTGAAATTGCGTTCTGTTTCCGATGAACCTGCAATACGGTTTTCCCCTATTCTGGGTCGTTTAGGCCTCTTCTCTTCGTTGATGTCCATAAATCGTAAATTGTTGAAGTAAAGATAATTAATATTATGTTAAGCCTCTCGGCGTTTCTTTCGGTTATTTTTTGATAGGTTTTTCTCGTTTCGGGTTGTTACCGACGGTGGTCGGCCGGCGGTTTCACTGACTGTTGTATTCCACAAAATTACATTATAAATTTAAAAATGGCAAAGTTCTGACGCACTACGACATCCACAATTAACCATAATTAACCATATAACTTTACAAAAAACAACACTTTCTGCTATCGATTGTGTTTTTATCAGAATTTAATAGGCAGTTAATAGTAAAGTTTGTAAATTTGTAGCGTTCATACTTTTGCAGCATGTCGCGCCACATTTCTGTTACCATAATTACCCGCAACGAGGGCGACCGTATCGAAGCCTGCCTTAAGTCTGTCGAATCGATAGCCGACGAAATCATAGTGGTCGACTCGTTTTCGACCGATTTTACTGCCGACATTTGCCGCCAGCACGGATGCCGCGTGGTGAGCCGTTCGTTTGAAGGCTTCGGCCAGCAGCGTCAGTTTGCAACTTCGCTAACTAAACACTCCTACGTGCTTTCGATCGATGCCGACGAGGTTCTATCACCTGCTCTGGCTGCTTCAATAAAAAAAGAGAAGGAAAAGGGATTTGCCCACCGTGTCTACACTATGGCGCGACTGAATTTTTTTTGTGGCCAACCGGTGCGCCATTGTGGCTGGTATCCCGACTGTCAGGTAAGACTGTTCGACAAACGTTATGCCAACTGGAACATGCATTCTGTCGACGAAAGTGTTGTGTTCCCGCCCGGGTTGCAGCCATGCCAACTCGACGGCGACATTCTGCATTACCGTTGCTCCACTCAAGCTCAGTATGCCCGCGTCAGATTGCGCCAGGCTGCCTTGGCCTCGGAACGCATTGCAAACAAAAAAGGTTATATTTCACCCCTCACTCCAATCTTAAAGGGAGTTTATGCCTATCTGAAAATGTATATCGGCCAACAGGCTGTTTTAGACGGCGCCGAAGGGCGTGCAATTAGCCGGATTTCTTTTCTGAGCACTTACACTGCGTGGCGTCTGGCTCGAAAACACCGGAAGCAAAAAGATTAGCAACCGTCAGCGCATCTGCCTGAAGTTGAGCGCGGAGAGCTTCGAGCGTACCGAACTTCACCTCCTGCCGCATATAACGCAAAAATTCCACCTTTACATCACACCCGTAGATCTGCTGCGAGAATCCGCCAAGCAGATGTGCTTCTATGCTCATAGGCGACTGTAATCCGTCGACAGTCGGCCGATGGCCTACATTAAGCATTGCCGGATAGCTGCGCGTACTCCCACTGTCAGCCAATGTGACGCGTGCCGCATAAACTCCCCTGCCGGGAATCAACTGCTCCCCGCATAGGGGCACTACATTGGCCGTCGGGAAACCGATTGTTCGGCCAAGCTCTTTACCATGTCCGACAATGCCACCTACCGAATAGGGGCGCCCAAGCATTACAGCTGCATCCTCGGGACGGCATTCTGTCAGCATACGCCGTATCGCAGATGAGCTTACAGCACAATGCAGCTCCGGCAAATCCACCTCCGAGGCTGCAATCACATCTATGCCTACATGCTGCCCCAATTCGACATAACCACCGAATGAGTCAGGTCGCTCATGTCCAAAATGATTGTTGAAACCCATTATCAGTGCCTTCACTCCATAGTCGCGCGAAAGCGTAGCCATGAAATCGGCAGCCGACATGCTTTTTAATTCCGGCGTGAACTCCAGAAGCGACACCTCGACACCACTCCGCTCCAGCCAGCCCACCTTTTCGGCCACAGGCATCAGCAACGGAGCCTGGCGCGGATGATTCCCGAAAGTGAACACCATTGGCGTTGCCGCACGGCTGTGAGCCAACGCTTTAAGTTCATCAACCATATAGCAGTGGCCAAGATGCATGCCGTCGAAGTTGCCGATTGTTGCTACTGCCGGTTTCATTGCTCGTAATCGGTTGGGTCAGTTATACCTGCGGCGGCAAGCGCCTCACGACGTTCGATACACGTAGCACAAGTTCCACAATGCTTTTCTCCTCCTCGGTAGCAAGAATATGTCAGACTGTAATCAACCCCTATTTCACGGCCTATCATAGCAATCTGCGCTTTCGTTATGTTAGTGAACGGCGCCAGAATCTTTACACCTGTATCTGTGCCCGCTGTCATTGCCGCCGACATTGCCTCGATGAAAGCCGGAGTGCAATCGGGATAAATTGCATGGTCGCCCCCGTGATTGGCAATCATTACGAAGTTAAGCCCACGGCTTTCTGCCAGTCCGCACGCTACAGACAGCATCACCCCATTGCGGAATGGCACAACAGTCTGTTTCAGATTCTCAGCCGCATAACGGCCGTCGGGTATGGCATCGGCACCCGACAGAAGAGCAGATTTGTAGTAGCGTCCCATAAAATCGAGCGGTATCAGCAGATGTTCAACACCCAGACACTCACACACTCTGGCCGCACAAGCCGCCTCGCGGGCATTATGATTCGATCCGTAGTCGAATGTAACAGCCAGGGCAATCCGCCCAATATATTTATAAAGCATTGTCACAGAGTCCATTCCTCCAGACAACACCAACAGCGAGTCTTTTTCCATTTATTCAGAATCCGGTTTTCGACTGCGAATTACGGCAACCTACACGACATTTGCAACCTTTTCACTAACTTTTACTGAGTTTTCAACAAGCTCTTAACCATATTATACCAATTAGTCCGATAAAATATTTAACTTTGCAATTGAATAACCAATTGAATAAAACGATGTCAGTAGAATCGACAATACAAAATTCGGTAGCCGAAGCGGTGAAAACCCTTTACGGCGTCGACACTGCAGCTGAATCAATTGCCCTGCAGACAACAAAAAAAGAATTCGAAGGTAATCTCACTGTTGTGGTTTTCCCCTGGGTGAAAGCCGCTCGCAAATCGCCCGAAGCTGTTGGTGCCGAAATCGGAGCCTGGCTTAAGGAAAATTGCTCTGCTGTAGCTGATTTCAACGTTATCAAAGGCTTCCTCAACCTCGTGGTTGACCCAGGATGCTTCACCGCGACTCTCAGCGACATCGATGCTCACGAAAACTACGGCTTCACCCCGGCCGGCGAAAATTCTCCATTGGTGATGGTGGAATACTCATCGCCAAACACCAATAAACCTCTCCACCTCGGACATGTACGCAACAACCTGCTCGGATTCAGCCTGTCGCGCATTCTGGCCGCTTGTGGCAACAAGGTGGTGAAAACGAATATCGTTAACGACCGCGGTATTCACATCTGTAAATCCATGCTTGCATGGCAGAAATGGGGCAACGGAGTGACACCCGAAAAAGCCGGAAAGAAAGGCGACCACCTCATCGGCGACTTCTATGTGCTTTTCGACAAACATTACAAAGCCGAAGTGAAACAGATAGCCCAGGAAAAAGGTATCTCCGACGAAGAGGCCGAAAAACTTTCGCCCCTCATGCAGGAAGCACGCGAAATGCTCCGCCGCTGGGAAAACAAAGATCCTGAGGTGCGCGCACTGTGGGAGATGATGAACTCGTGGGTTTACGCCGGTTTCGACGAAACCTACCGCCGCATGGGTGTCGACTTCGACAAAATCTACTACGAAAGCAACACATACCTTGAAGGCCGCGACAAAGTGCTTGAAGGGCTTGAAAAAGGCATCATGTATCGACGCGAAGACGGCTCCGTATGGGCCGACCTGACCGATGCCGGACTCGACCACAAACTGCTTCTACGCTCCGACGGAACATCCGTGTACATGACTCAGGACATCGGAACAGCAAAACTACGCTATCAGGACTATCCTATCGACAAGATGATCTACGTGGTGGGCAACGAACAGAACTACCACTTCCAGGTGCTCTCGCTCCTTCTCGACAAACTCGCCTTCAAATGGGGTAAAGACCTCGTTCACTTCTCCTACGGAATGGTTGAACTTCCGGAAGGAAAAATGAAGAGCCGCGAAGGCACCGTTGTCGATGCCGACGACCTTATGGACGAAATGATTCAGGGCGCGCTCGACGTAGCCCGCGAACGTGGAAAGGCGGCCGACAATCCCGAAGAAGCTGCCGAAATTGCACGCATTGTAGGCCTAGGTGCGCTGAAATACTTCCTTCTTAAGGTTGACCCGCGCAAGAACATGACTTTTAACCCCAAAGAATCGATTGATTTCAACGGAAACACCGGTCCGTTCATCCAGTACACCTACGCCCGAATCCGCTCGGTTCTTCGTAAGGCCGAAGAAGCCGGCTATCTTGCCGACTCCTACGCCAGTGCGACTCCCAACGAAAAGGAAACGGCAATCATCCAGCTACTTAGCCAGTTCCCCGCCACTGTTCAGGAAGCCGGACGCACCTACTCGCCTGCCCTGATAGCCAACTACGTTTATGAGCTTGTCAAAGAGTATAACCAGTTCTATCACGACTACGCTATTCTTTCTGAATCAGACGCGGCTGTGCGCGCGCTTCGACTGGCAATCAGCCGTGCTGTTGCCCATGTTGTGCGCAATGGAATGTGGTTGCTCGGCATCGAGGTGCCCGAACGCATGTAACGCAACATTTTTTCCGGTTTTCCGTTATTATACTGTAAACAAATAATTTTCAACAATATGCAAAACTACATCTATCAGGACCCTCAGTCGGTCGACGCCCGCGTGTCGGCAGTGATGCGCTCGGTTTATCTGAAAATGTTTATAGCACTGCTGGTGACTACGGTTTCTTCATTCATCATATGCATGATTCCAAACCTTACCTACTTTCTGGTAACTCACACATGGCTCTACTGGGGTCTGCTGATTGCCGAAATCATAATGGTCTATTCAATTTCGGGCGGTGTTAAATCGATGTCGTCCTCAACAGCCTCGTTGCTGTTCTATCTCTATGCAGCTTTGAACGGCGTTGTGTTCGCACTCGTTTTCTGTGCCTACAGCTTCGACTCTATCTTCAAGACATTCCTGATAACAGCCGGCACATTCGGTGCTATGACAGCCTACGGCTACTTGACAAACCGCGACCTTACCCGTGTCGGTTCGTTCCTCTACATGGCTCTGTTCGGCTTGATTATAATGCTGATTGTGAACATATTCTGGCACAACTCCACTCTCGAATGGATTGTTTCGGCAGCCGGAGTGCTGATCTTCATCGGACTCACTGCCTGGGACACACAGCGCATTAAAGGCTGGATTGCATCGGGCTATCCCGACATTTCGCGTCTGAAAACTATTGGTGCTCTGTCGCTCTATCTCGACTTCATCAACCTGTTCCTGTATCTGCTGCGTTTCTTCGGAAGTTCGCGCGACTAATTTGATTATTCGGTTTGGAAAAACAGAACGAACAAAACTCCGAGCCTATAAAACCTTCGGTGCTCGACTACAACGACATTGTAGCTCTTGTACCTAAGGCTGCCGGCCATAAAAACCTTGTCAACCGTCTGCTCCACTTGCTGTCGGTCGACAAGGTTAACGATATTCACTCCCGCCTCTGTTCTACACCCGGCCCTGAGTTCACCAGGCGCCTCCTCGACGATCTTGACATCACACTTCGTGTCGATGGCGAACAGGTTCTCGCCGAACACGCATCGGTGCCGTTCATTACGGTCAGCAATCACCCGTTCGGCGCACTCGACGGAATTTCGCTGATTGCACTCGTAACACGCTACTGCCCCGGATTCAAAGTCATGGTCAATATGATTCTGAACCGTATCGGTGCTATGCGACCCAATTTCATTGCCGTCGATGCGCTACAGAGCGACGATCCCGAAAAACGTAAAGTGTCAATGAACGGAATTCGTCAGGCTATCAAGCAGGTCCGTTCCGGACAGCCAATCGGGTTCTTCCCGGCAGGAGCAGTCAGCAAATGGAACCGGCGTCTGCAACTCGAAGACCGCCAGTGGCAGCCGACAATCATACGTCTGGTACGTCAGTTGAAAGTACCCGTCATTCCAATCTACTTCCACGGATCGAATTCTCTGTGGTTCAACATTCTTGGTGTAATCAGCTGGCAATTGCGCACTCTGCGGCTGCCGGCCGAAGTCTGGAAAAAAGCACACTCCACAATCCACATATCTGTGGGCGACGCAATTTCCCCCGAAACAATAGCCTCGTTCGGCGACGACGACGAAGCTTTAGGTAAATTCCTTAAACAATCGACCTACGCCCTGCGTAAACGAAAATAATTATCAAATGAGCACTCCCGACATTGAACAGCAAGTGATTGATGTCAAAGCTCGCTTCGGCATCATCGGCTCTGCACCCTCCCTGATCGAGGCTGTGCAAAGGGCTCTGCGCGTGGCTCCAATCGATTTGTCGGTGCTCGTCACCGGCGAAAGCGGAACAGGAAAAGAGTTCTTTCCTCAGATCATCCATGCCAATGGCGCACGCAAACATGCCAAATACATTGCCGTAAACTGCGGTGCAATCCCCGAAGGTACAATTGACTCCGAACTGTTCGGCCACGAAAAAGGAGCCTTCACCGGCGCTGTAGCATCGCGAAAAGGCTACTTTGAAGAAGCCGACGGAGGCACGATATTCCTCGACGAAGTTGCCGAACTGCCCCTGACAACGCAGGCACGCCTGCTGCGTGTGCTCGAAACCGGTGAATTTCTTAAAGTCGGTTCGTCAACCGTACAGCGTACAAACATACGCGTCGTGGCGGCAACAAACGTCGACATGGCTAAAGCCGTAGCCGAAGGTCGCTTCCGTGAAGATCTCTACTACCGCTTGTCAACCGTCCAAATCAACGTTCCACCCCTACGCGACCGCGGACACGATATAATCACACTCGCACGACGGTTTCTGCTCAATTTCTCGGAACGCTATCGCACACCCGCAGCAGTGCTGGGAGAATCGGCAGCCGAAACTCTCCTACACTACCGTTGGCCCGGAAATGTGCGCCAGCTGAAAAACATAATCGAGCAAGTTGCCCTGTTCGAAGCCGGAAAAGAAATCACTACAGCAACCCTACGCGGATATCTGCCTGACGCTCCAACAACCTTCATGCCAAGCACTGTCGGTGCCGACGGCGCACATTCCTACGCAGCCGAGCGCGAACTTCTGTTCAACATGATATTCCGTATGCGCAACGAAATCGATTCACTCAGGCGAATTGTCGACTCTTACGATCACTCGCAGATAGTCGATCCGACCGAATCCATTGCCGAACCGCAGACCCACTCACTGGTAATGTATCAGCCGCAGCCCCACAGCCTGTTCAAAACTGATCTCGAACCCGCTCCGGGAGTTTCGTCAAACTCTCATCGCACGCTTGAAGACACAGAACGCGAAACTATAAGGCAGTCGCTTGAGCGAAACGAAGGCCGCCGGAAAGCTACAGCCCGCGAACTGAATATTTCAGAACGCACCCTCTACCGGAAAATTAAAGAATATGGCCTCGAATAGGCCTTCCGCCGAATAAAAACCAATTGTCTGTCACAATAATGCGCCGAATAATAACTATAATAACACTTGTCCTGCTGATTCCTCTGATGCACAGCTGCTACATAAGCTATAAATTCAATGGCTCAGCTATCGACTACAATGTTTACAAGACAATAAACGTCGGGCAATTCCCTATACGTGCCGCTCTTGTCTATCCGCCATTGCAGCAGACTTTTGAAAACGCTTTGCTCGACTACATCACCCGAAACACCCGTCTGCAGATTTCCGACAATTCCAACACCGACCTTACAATGGAAGGTGAGATAACAGGCTACAACCTCAGTCCGCAGGCTGTGACTGAAAACGCGCTCGCTTCCCAGACCCGTCTGACAATTTCAGTGCGGGTGCGGTACACCGATTCGAAAAACGACAAAAACGATGTCGACCAAACTTTCTCGGCCTATAAAGACTTCGACTCTAACGAGATGCTGACAGATGTGCAGGACGACCTGTGTCAGCAAATAACCGAACAATTAATCGACCTAATTTTCAACGCCACATTAGGCAACTGGTAAAACTATATCATGGAAAATCTCCTCGAAACCCTTGAATCACTGTTAGGCGACGAAAACATGACTGTCAGCCCCGACTGGACCGACGCAATGCTGGCTGCTTACCCATACATGCCCCTGCCTGCAATGCTCGAACTAAAACGCAACACCGACATTTCCGACCAACGCAAGTCGCTGCTGATGCAGCACGTTGCCCTGACAGCTTCTTCACCTCTGCCACTCCACCGAATTGCTAACGCAGACACTCCGGTGCGTCCTGATTTCTATCCGGAACCTGCGCCCGTCATCACACCTGACACAAATCAGGCTATCGACAAATTTATTTCAAACTACTGCTCGTCGCAAAAAAACGAAGAGGAGATACTGGAACGCCTCATTTTCAATCCGACTCCAGACTACTCCCAGTTGCTCGCCGACGAAGAGGAACGCTCTGTTCCAGACAATGCACAAACCGAGGGTTCCGATCAGGATTCACTAATCAACGCTTTCATTATCAAGAGCCGACAGCAAGGACATTTCCCTGCAGCCTCCGAAGCTGTCGCTCAACAACAACAGGCACCGAAGCCAACTCCTCCATCCACACCTAAACCACATTCCGACGAAACTCTGCTTAGCGAATCGCTGGCTAAAATCTACATAAAACAGCACCGCTACCAGCGCGCTTTTGAAATTATAAGCAACATAAGTTTGAAATATCCGGAAAAAAGTGTTTACTTTGCAGACCAATTACGTTTCCTACAGAAACTTATCATAAATCAGCAGTATAAAAACAAAAACAATTAAATTATACCGACAATGTATATACTCGTTATCACACTCACAGTCATTGCTTCTCTGCTCATGATTGGCGTAGTTCTGATTCAAAAATCTAAAGGCGGTGGCCTTTCTTCGCAGTTCGGCGGGGCAAACCAGGTTATGGGTGTACGCCGAACAAACTCTTTCATCGAAAAAACTACTTGGTATCTTGCAGCTGCAATCGCTGTTCTGGCTATTGTCAGTGTTTTTGTTGCTCCCCGCAACATCATCACCAAAGCCTCGCGAGTTGCTCCTCAGGCTACTGAGCAGACTGTTCCGGCCGACTTCAACACTGCGGCTCCTACAACTGAAGCTCCTGCTGAAGCCCCCGTTGTTCCCGCTCCCGCACAGGCCGAATAATTCAGCCGATTAATTCAACCGACATAGCCCGTGGCAAGTGCCATGGGCTTTTACTGCATGAACGCTATGCTGTTACTGTGGATCGCGATCGGAACCGTTGAAATCTGTGTGCTGATACTCATTGTTGCGGCTGCAATACTCGCCGCAGCGATCAGGCCTGCCGACAACAAACCCGTGCTCACCCTTTTCGCAACCGGCGACATTGTCACATCCGCCGATATCGATAACATACCCTCCTTGTCGGTCAACGTCCGCGACTTCAAAAATGTTGAACTGCTCAGGTCGGCACTTCCGGCAAACACATCACAGGCGGCTTTGGCCATAACGGTGAAAGGCCCCGACGTTTTCATCGAAGAACGGCTCACAATGGAACCCACACGACAGGACACCCTATCCAATGTGGTCTATATAATTTCCTGTCTTACACCAAACACCCGCTATCACGTCCACTTCAATTCAGCTTCCCAAAGCCGACACTGCGCATTCACTCTCCTTACAACGCCCGGCTATTCGACAACAGCACAACTGCATCAATGATTCGGAGCTAAAGATTCGCTTGGCAGTTAACAACGCAATCACTACCTTTGCAACGGCAATTATCCACGATTATGAAAAAAGAATTCAAAAGTTTTGTCGCATGGTGCCGCCGGTACATTTCGGTGACATTCATAATCGTGCTTGCTTTTGTTGGTTTCGTACTGTTTTTCAACGAAAATTCCGTTATGCGCTCATTTGAGCTGAATCAGCGCATCAACGAACTCGAACTCGAAATACAAGACAACCGCGACACCCTTATCTATTATCAAAACATGAACCGCGCTCTTAACACCGATCCTGAAACAATGGAACGCATCGTGCGCGAAAACTATCACATGCAACGCCCCAATGAGGACGTTTACATTGTAGTCCCATAACAGATTCAAAAATGACGAATACAGAAAGAAACAAATGGTCGTGGCTGGCCGATGCAGGTATGCTGCTCATTGCAGTTGCACTGCTGCTGCCACTGCTGACAATCGATGTTAAGATAGCACGCTGGATTTATTCAGCCGGAGCTCTGATCACTCTTGCCGGACGGTTACTCTCACCCTATAAAGGCACATCGACACGCGTCAAACGACTCCACAGAATACAGGCATGGAGCGCTATTTTTTTCTGTGTCAGTGCATTTTTCATGTTCTATCCCGGTGCCGGAGCCGCCGACTGGTTGGCTTTCACTCTTGCCGGAGGCGCAATCGTAATCTACACTTCCATCATGATTCCACGTTGCGAACAAAAAGAACGCAATGCTTCCCCAAAAAACAATATGCGCTAATAATTATTAAATAAGCCATATTTCGACCCTTAAAGCACACACACAGTCTAATTTTGAACTGTAAAATGGGTCAATTCTCAACGATAATTGCTACATTTGCACACAAATGGCTTATAATCTGATTATCGACCAAGGCAACTCACGCGCTAAAGTTGCAGTCTTCAGCGGCAACGAACTCGTTAAGCAATGGCACTTCAGCCATCTCACAGCCGACGACATCGACAGCATCGCAAAGCGTTACCCGATTGAAGCCGCCATGTATTGCTCCGTTGCAACATATGGCGAGGAAATCATTGTAGCAATGCGAAAAATAGCCCGACGTGTCTACGAACTGACGTCGATGCTCCCGCTACCTATCGCAATCGATTACTCTACTCCCGTCACTCTAGGGCGCGACAGAATAGCGGCGGCGGCCGGTGCGGCGGCCATCTATCCGGGACGCAAAGTTCTTGTGATTGATGCCGGAACAGCCATTACATACGATCTTGTCAGCGCCGACGGTCATTTTATTGGAGGTAGCATAGCCCCGGGATTGTGGATGCGCGGCCACAGCCTGCACAAACTCACAAAACGATTGCCAGAAGTCGACACAGAAACAAACCCCGAAAATCTTACTGTCTGGGCCGATTCAACACAATCGGCTATACGCAATGGAGTGATGCGTGGAGTAGCGGCCGAAGTGATCTATCACGCAGCAATGGCCGGCGACGACACTCTGACACTTCTCACCGGCGGCGATGCCCCTACTATTGCCGCCATTGTCAGTCCCGAAACCTCGCTCCCTGCAGGACCTAAACTTATGTCGGAACTCATTGTCGATTCCGATCTCGTTTCAAAAGGATTAAACAGCATATTATTATATAATGAAGCCGATTAAAAAAATATCCGTTATTGCCGCTGTGCTCACAGCCCTGGCAACCTTCCAGACCGTAGCCCAGTCGCCCATGTCGCCTTATTCACGCTACGGATACGGTGTGCTGCGCGACAACGCAACATCTATGCAGAGAGCTATGGGCGGTGTAGGCTATGCCATGAACTCCGGACGTCAGATCAACGCAATGAACCCCGCCAGCTACGCAATGTGCGACTCTCTGACATTCCTTTTCGATATGGGACTGTCATACACCAAACTCTGGCGCGAAGAACCTTCTAAAGACGGCAATCTACGCGAATCGGTCAACGGTGGCGGTATCGACTACATCACAACACAGTTTGCCGTCAGCCGTAACATCGGTATGAGCATCGGCCTCGTACCCGTTTCATCGGTGGGCTATTCGTTTGGATCCGAAATTGAAAACGGCGCTGCCGGACGCTCAGGTAGCGGAGGTCTTAACCAGCTCTACGTCGGAATCGGCTACAATCCATTCAAAGGCTTCTCAATCGGAGCAAATATAGGCTATCTGTTCGGAACAATCAACAACAGCACCTACGTCTATCCCTCGTCAGGGCAGACATCGCTGTTCGAAACCATTGTACAGGTTCGTGACTACAGTCTGCAGTTCGGAGCACAATACAGCATGAACGTCGGCCGCAAAAACCGATTCACACTCGGCGTATCGTTCACACCCGGCAAAGACATGCTCGGCCACGCATGGGGCATGAACTACGATGTTGATTCCGATGCCAAACCCGATACTGTCGGCTACACATCGCTACGCAACAAATACACAATGCCGGCCACATGGGGCTTCGGAATAAACTATATCTGGAACGACCGTCTGATGGCTGAGTTCGACGTGACATATGCCGAATGGAGCAAAGCCAAATACAGCCGCATCGATGTCGAGGGCTCAACACGCCAGCGCTTCAACAACCGCCTGAAGTACGCTTTTGGCTTGCAATACACACCGCGGCCACGCGGAAACTATCTGCAGCGCGTCAACTATCGTGCCGGCGCATTCTACGAAAAAAGCTACATGAATGTGCTTGGCAACGATGTGAAAGAATATGGCGCAACTATAGGTTTAGGTTTACCCGCTCCGTCGTCGAAAACAGTTTTGAATTTAGGTGTTGAATGGCGCCGCCGACAGGCCTCACCTGCACGGTTAATTCGCGAGGATTACATTGCCGTCACCGTCGGCATCAACTTCAACGAACGCTGGTTCTACCAGAACAAGATTTATTGATGCGTCCACTGGGTATGCGTCTGCTGCCGGCGATCACCGCGATCGCTATGTTGGCCGGAACCGGGGCGTGCAGCGACAAAACAAAAACAGAAACCGTTCATCTCGACACCGATGCCGATTCAGTGCCGACTATGCTGACACGCGATGTGTCGACACTCATTTCCGACTCCGGTGTGACACGCTATCGCATAACTGCCTCGCTTTGGCTCGTTTTCGACGAAACCAAACGACCGATGTGGCGTTTCCCCGAAGGACTGCTTCTGGAAAAATTCGATTCAGTTTATCAAACCGAGGCAACAGTTGTGTGTGACTCAGCAACATACTTCAAAAATCAGCAGATCTGGCGACTCGACGGCAATGTGAATATTCTCAACACTGCGGGCGAAAAATTCCTCACTCAACAATTATTCTGGGATCAGCGATTAAATAAAATTTACTCCGATTCGTTTATTCACATCGAGCGTGCCGACCGCACGATTGAAGGTGTAGGATTTCAGTCGAACGACCGGATGACCCGATATTCAATCACCAATCCAACAGGTATATTCCCTGCTTCCGATTTTCAGCATCGTTCGAAAAACGACTCAACCGCTGAAGTGACAACGGATTCAGCTGCAATTTCCGCACAACTTCCACCACCGCCACGTCGCGAAAAAAATGCCGAACCCGTAAAACTGAATCAATTATGAAAATCCAGCTCATGGCTGTCGGCCGAACAACGACACCCTATCTGCAAGAGGGAATTAAAATGTATCTCGACCGTGTGTCGCACTATATTCCGCTGGAAATTACCATTATTCCCGACATAAAAAAATCGCGTTCACTCACTCAGCAGCAACAGAAAGAGTTAGAAGCACAGGCAATGATGCAAAAACTGACCGGAGGCGACTTCGTGGTTTTGCTCGACGAAAAAGGGCGCCGCTACACTTCACGCCAGTTTGCTGCATTCATCGACAAAAAAATGCTCACTCTGCCCCAGCGATTGACTTTTATAGTAGGTGGACCATATGGGTTTTCTCAAGAGATTTACAACCGCGCCGATCAGCTGTTATCGTTGTCAGACATGACATTTCCCCACGAAATGGTACGTCTGTTCTTTGCCGAACAACTCTACCGCGCTTTTGCTATTATAGGAGGCGAACCATATCATCACGATTAGCAATTCCAAAACTTTATTGCCAGTTGAAGCATTATAATTAGTGAACACTACATTATAATCTTCAACTATGAACACCACACTTACCCAAACCCTACAATTCAAAAAACTCGACAGCAAAGCTATCGATATGCTGCGTAAGTATCTGCCCTATGCCCGATCGCGTACATGCGACTACACTGTTGCCGGCATCACAATGTGGGCTGACTATTTTCATTACGAGTATGCCATTGCCGACGACACACTATTCATCAAAGGTGTTGCCGAAGACAATCTGAAACTCCCTGCTTTTTCATTGCCGATTGGTAAAATGCCATTGAACGAATCAATAGCCCTTCTGAAAGAGTATTGCTACGAAACCGGCAACAAGCTGACCCTATCTGCCATACCGGCCGAATATGTCGATACACTCATGCAGTTAGGTGCAACCTCGGCCAAAGAGCTCACCGACTGGTCTGACTATCTTTATAATGCAACCGACCTGGCAAACCTGTCAGGTAAAGCCTACAATAAGAAACGTAACCACGTCAACCGGTTCTGTGCCGACAATCCAGGCTGGGAACTAAAAGAAATCACTTCCGAAAATCTGCCGCAGGTGATTGAATTCTACAGTAAATATGGGCAGCCTGCCGTCGACGACAGCTACGTAACAGCCGTTGTCGAACACGACCAGACTATGAATGTGCTCCGCAACTATAAAGACTATGGCTTCGAGGGAGCTGTGCTGACAACACCCCAACACGGAATTGTGGCATTCGCAATCGGTGAAGTTGCAGGCGATACACTCTTTGTTCATATTGAGAAAATGCGCCACGATATTTCGGGCGCCGGCGAAGCCATCAACAAACTTTTTGCCTCTCACATGCTTCAGCGTCATGGAATGGCATTCATCAACCGCGAGGAAGATGTGGGCGACCTTGGGCTGCGTGCAGCCAAACTCTCCTACAAACCCTGCATGCTGTTGAAAAAATACAATATTGAATTCAATTAAGCTAAATTATATGAAACCAGCCGTCATCACATTTCTTGCATTTTTAATTTTGTCCATAAATCTCATATTCGCAGCCGATTACATTCCTCGCCGCGGCGACATCCTTTTTCAAGGAGCCGGAACATCGGAGTTCTCCCAATCGATTGCTGCTTCAACCACGGCCGACACCGTTGAATTCCGTCCGATACATGTTGCTTTCGTTGCCCACGGCGGAAGCCCCGAACAAGCATTCGTCATCGAAGCCGAGCCGAAACTGGGAGTATGCCTGACTCCTTACAACGAATTCATTAGTAATTCAGCAAAAAGTGCCGACGGCAAGCCAATGGTTATGGTGAAACGAATCCAGTCACCCGGATTCACCGATAGTCAGACTGCCGAGGCCACTTCAAAAGCACTGAAATTGCTCGGACTGCCCTACGACTGGGTTTTCCTGCCCGACAACAATGCAATCTATTGTTCCGAGCTCATCCAGCTGTCGTTCATCCGCCCCGATGGTATATCAATGTTCGACTACATTCCGCTCAACTTCACAGGTCCTGACGGCACCATACTCCCCTTCTGGCAAAAAATCTACGACTCTCGGTCGATGCCCGTTCCACAAGGAGAACCCGGCACCTCACCTGTCAGCATCATGACCTCACCACTTCTCATTCCGGTCCACTCCTACTGGAAATAAAGTTTTTATTTTCAAATCTTTGGCCAAATAAATATTATTTTTGTAATTTCGTAAAACAACTTTTTAATACAACAACCACAGTAAATTACTGTATCAAAAATTATTATAAAAAATATAATTCTATCTTATTAGATTTTATGATACAACTTGACTATAGATTCAACAAATTCGACTCTATTAAAGAACCAAGCGACGAACAATTAGAACAACTGATGGAGAATGCGGCCGAAAAAGTTAGAAAATCTAACCAAGAATCCGATAGAAAATTTTTCGCTCAACTTCGCCTTGCCAGTGACGAAGCGAAAAAGCGCAGTGTCAATTGAAATCCTCTTATCATGAGAAAAGAAGGTCATGCTCCATTGCTGATTGTAATTGCTGGTCCGAATGGATCCGGCAAGACTACGATTACTTCAGAAGTGCTTAAAAGCGATTGGCTCGAAGATGCTTTATACATAAATCCGGATATAGTAGCTCAAGAAATATTTGGAAATTGGAATTCACCGGAAGCTGTACGTAAAGCTGCTCTTTTTTGTGAACAAAAGCGTGAACAATGTCTTGCGAACGGAGATAGTATAATTTTTGAAACTGTAATGTCAGCTCCCGATAAATTAGACTTTATTCGGAGAGCAAAAAAAGCAGGATATTTCGTAAGAATCTTCTTTATTTCTACAGAGAATCCTACAATTAATGCTGCTCGGATAGCTCGGCGCGTAATGAAAGGAGGCCACGATGTTCCTATACCAAAAATTATCTCTCGTTATATAAAATCTATTGCCAATTGTGCTGAAATCGCATCATTAGTAGATAGACTGTATGTTTATGACAATTCTCTTGATAATAAAAAGGCCATACCAATTTTCCGTCTTCGCAACGGAATAATAGGAAAAATATATGTTGAGAACATACCCCAATGGGCTCTAAATATCATTCCCAAAGATATAAATATAGGTTAGATTTTATTGTAATAAAAATAACTATTCCAGTCCATTCCTACTGGAAATAAACTTGTTCAATTTGGGTTTTGTCGGAAACGTATCGCTGATTGATACGTTTCCGACAAGCTTATTACAGTTATTATATTAATTTTGCTAAAAATGGGATAATTATGCTTATTCTCAATTTTTTTGAAAACTAAAAACCAAATCATTATTAAATAAACGCAAACCTGAAACCAATCTATGCGACTAAAAAACTTACTTCTTGTGTCGGGACTGGCTGCTTTATGCGCACTTCCGTCGTGCTCGTCTGACGACAAGGCACCCGACATCGCAACCATTGAAAAGAATTTCAAGGATGTGAACACTGAAACTCCAATTGCCGTTTACTGGTATTGGCTTAACGACAATCTTACACCCGAAGGTGCAATCAAAGACCTCGACGCGATGAAAGAAGCCGGAATCGGCCGTGCGTTCATCGGAATACAGGGTGTTGAAAACATTCCACAAGGCGATGCCAAGTACAATTCTGAACTTTATTGGGAAACAATTCATGCTGCTTTGAAACATGCTTCAGAACTGGGCATTGAAATCGGTATGTTCAACTGCCCCGGATGGAGCCAGTCAGGAGGACCATGGGTTAAACCTGAACAGTCGATGCGCCACATAGCTACAACACAAGCAAAGGTGAACGGTGCAGGCGAGCAGACAATCAAACTAAGTGCAGTCAGCGACTCAGCACAGGATCTGTTGGTGATCGCCTATCCTACCTTGCCTGAAGCTTTCGCTGCAACTGCCAATTTCAACTACACTCAGCCTGCTCCTATGCAGCAGATAATCAAACCTGAGAAAGCCGATGCCAAGATGCGTACGGTTGCTGTAACTGTCAACACACCTTTCAACGCAATGGCAAACCTTTATGGCCGCACAGGCGCCGGCGAATGGAAACTGTTGAAAAACTTCGTTGTCGATCGCTACAATGCCAACAACTTCGTAGGCTTCTATCCCTACGCTCCGGTTGTTGAATCACTTCCTGAAGTAACAGCCGACGAATATATGTTTGAAATCGCCGGTGCAGGCAACGGTGAAATTGAAGTAGTTCTGTCGGAAGCTCCGATGGTTGAACGCTATGCCGAAAAATCGCTTGCCAAGATGTTCCAGCAGCCTCTGCCTCTTTGGGGACAGTACATGTGGCCCGAACAGAGCGAAAACACCGATGCGTCGTTTGTTATCGATCCTGAAAAAGTTATTATAGTTGAAGCTACGCCCGATGCCGAAGGCAATATCACCTGGAATGTTCCTGAAGGCAACTGGACAGTTGAACGTGTAATGCTTGAAACAACGGGTGTCACCAACAGTCCTGCCACTCCCGAAGCAACAGGTCTGGAAATCGACAAAATCAGCAAAAAACACTTGCAGCACCACTTCGATTCTTACATTGGCGAAATTCTGAAACGCGTACCCGCCGAAGATCGAACAACTTTCAAATATTTCGTTGAAGACAGCTATGAAACAGGTGGTCTGAACTGGACAGAAGAATTGGCCGAAAAATTTGAAAAACGTTATGGTTATTCACCCATTCCCTACATTCCGGCTCTTAACGGTGTTGTTGTTGGCTCGCCCGAAATGACCAACCGTTTCCTCTGGGACCTCCGTCGTCTTGTTGCTGACCTTGTTGCAACTGAATACGTTGGCGGACTTCGTGAAATTGCTAACAAAAATGGACTGAAAACATGGCTCGAATGCTACGGCCACTGGGGATTCCCATCTGAATTCCTAATGTATGGCGGACAGAGCGATGAAATCGGTGGTGAATTCTGGAGCGAAGGTTCGCTCGGCGACATTGAAAACCGTGCAGCTTCATCGTGCGGCCACACATATGGCAAAAACGTTGTCTGGGCTGAATCGTGCACATCAGGTGGTCCTGTGTTCTCACGCTACCCGGCAATCATGAAACAGCGTGTCGACCGCTTCTTCACAGAAGGTATCAATGCTACATTGCTCCACCTCTATATCCAGCAGCGCGACGACACCATAGAACCGGGTCTTTCGGCATGGTTCGGTAACGAATTCAACCGCAAGAACACATGGTTCTCACAGGCATCTACATTCTTCGACTATCTGAAACGTTGCAACTATATGCTCCAGCAGGGCCGCTACGTTGCACAGGTGGCTTATTTCATCGGCGAAGACGCTCCAAAAATGACAGGTGTCTGCGATCCTGAACTTCCGGCCGGCTACTCTTTCGACTACATCAACGGTGAAATTCTTTCTAACCGCGCAAAAGTTGTCGACGGTAAACTTGTACTTGAATCGGGAATGGAATATAATCTGCTTGTTCTTCCCAACCAGGAAACCATGCGTCCCGAAATGCTCGAAAAAATCTACAAACTTGTTGAAAACGGTCTGAATGTTCTCGGTCCGAAACCTTTGCGTTCGCCTTCATTGCAGAACTATCCCGAAGCCGACAAAAAAGTAGCTGAAATAGCCGGCAAAATGTGGACAATGGCCGAAGGCCAGACATCGGCAAAAGTTGGTAAAGGAACTGTTTGGAACGGTTGCACAGTTGCCGAAGTTCTGGATGCTATCGGAGTTAAACCCGATATCAGCGTTCCTGCTAACGAAGAACTTCCTCTGTTCATTCACCGTACACTTGCCGACGCAGAAATCTACTTCCTTGCTAACCCAACGGAGAAACGAGTTGAAATCACTCCTACTTTCCGTGTTCCTGAAGGCATGTACGCACAAGCATGGGATGCAACAAACGGTTCAGTCCGTACACTTCCAGTTTACGAATCAACTAACGATGAATTCACTCTGCCTATTACATTCGAACCTCTTCAGAGCTGGTTCATTGTATTCCGCAAAGGTAAACCCGAAGTGACAGCCGACGGTGTTAACTTCCCCGAACCTGAAGTTATCGACACTGTATCTACACCCTGGACTGTTACTTTCGACACCCGTCGTCGCGGTCCGAAAGAGCCTGTTGTAATGGAACAGCTTGCCGACTGGACATCGTATCCGACCGATTCTATACGCAATTTCTCCGGAACAGCCGTTTACAACACCATTCTTCCTGTTGCAGAACTCGATACCACTGCCTCTTACCGCCTCAACTTAGGCAAAGTAATGGTAATGGCCAAAGTGAAAGTGAACGGTCAGGATGTTGGTGGTGTATGGACACCTCCCTACTCTGTCGACATCACTCCTATGCTTCAGGCCGGCGACAATGAAATTGAAGTAGCTGTAGTCAACAACTACAAAAACCGCATTATCGGCGATTTGTCGCTCCCCGAAGATCAGCGCTCAACATGGACCAACATACAGATCTGGAGCCCGACCGACGAACTCCAGTCGTCAGGCTTGCTGGGCCCTGTTACTGTCGAAAAATACACATCTCTTTAATCAACAGAAATAATAAAGCAATTTTATAGCTTCAGAAGGAGCGACACTGCCGAAGTGCCGCTCCTTTTTTTACCCAGACAAAGACCATACCTCACTCATTCAATAAAGTTTCGACAGTTGTCGAAAACTATGTTCATAAATGTAGAAAACAATTCATAGGATTATATAAACTTTTTTTGTTTTTGTCGTTCAGGCTTATATAGGTTCCAACTAACATTGAATCCAAAAAAGTTAACTTCAATTTATGAGTGTGTTCTCGTCAGTAATATCAACGAAAAACGCAGTTTTTGAACACTTCCTACCAAAAAACTTATTATCATAAACACTTATATATACTGTGTTTATAACTATACTAAGCAGCATACTTACAATATTTTACAATGTAGATAATGTGTATATTACCTTTATTAATAGGTTTATAACAATAAAAGCAAATAATATTGCAAAAACTTATAGCAACTATCGACATCCATATAAAACAACATATATGAAAGAGAAAAAAATTTTTTCTTAAAACTAATATAATATGATTATTGTTGTCGGTAGATTACTCAAGTTGGCTATACACTAATAAAGCGGAATTGACTATCTTTGTAAAAAACAAGACGCACATGTCAGAAAAGCAGTTCATTCAGATCAATCCGAAATATTCCGGCGACAAACATATAAAAGAGTTTGTCGAGGGACTTCACGATTCTTTCTTTAAATGTGGAAAAGTTGTTTACAACAAAAGGAATATACTGAAGATAATGCAGACAGGTTCTGACTTGATGCCTGTTGTGGCTGTGAAGCGATTCAAACCATTGGGAGCCCTTCGCGGCATTTACTATACATATATAGGAAAGAGCAAGGCTGAACGCTGTTTCGAATATGCACTCGAACTGGCGCGGCGCGGCATCGACACACCTGAAGCGCTTGCGTGTGTAACAGTAAGGAAAAACGGTGTGTTGCGCGACAGTTACTATATATGTAAATGTGTAGAGCTTCCGGCGATAAAGGATGGAGTTCATTGGGAAGATAGTTTCAATGAGCGTATGGCTGAAGATTTTGCAGCAATGGCAGCGGCAATGCATGAATCGGGAGTGACGCATGGCGATCTGAACTGCGACAATGTGCTTTACAGGCAGAATGACGACGGTAGCTATAGCTTTACTTTAATTGACATAAACCGTATGACGATAGATAAAGATCATCAACCGGTGAAAGACGCAGCGGCTATAGCCGACATGTGTTGTTTTACAAGATCGCTGAAAGTTATGCGTTCGGTAGCCGAATACTATGTCAGAGCCCGAGGCTGGGACAGCCGTATGGTTGAAAAAATGGTTGATGCCAAACGTCGTTTCAACCGCAGAAGAGCAATTAAAAAACGTATTGTCCATCCCACCCGAAAGTATTGATTATGAAAAAACATTATTTGTTGTTTGCTTCATACGATTATGCCTATCATATTCTGCGTCCGCTGCAGAAAGAGATACGTCGTCAGGGTCATGAAGCGTGCTGGTATTTGGAAGATACATGTCCCGACCGTCTGGAAGAGGGTGAAAAACGTCTGACAACTTTCAGTCAGGTAAAGGAATTCAATCCGATTGCAGTTTTTGCGGCTGGAAATATAGTTTATGATTTTTTTCCAGGAGTGAAAGTGAATCTGCTTCATGGCTATAATATACCGAAAAGACTTAACAAGCCTGACAATCATTATAAGATACGAGGTTGGTTCGATATATACTGCTCACAAGGACCAAGGAACACTCCGGGCTTTCAGCAACGCGAAAAACAATATGGTTTTTTCAAGACATACGAAACAGGCTGGTGCCGGGTTGATGAATTTTTCGAACCTGACGCTGTTGTTGATTTGGAGCGAGATAGAAAATGCATCTATTATGCCACTACCTTTACACGTGGCGTTTCGTCGGTGCAGCAAATGCTACCTGTAATCGACAGACTTGCCTCAGAAAAGGATTGGGACTGGATAATAAGTTTTCACCCGCTGTTACGCGATCCGGAAATAATTGAAGCCTACAAGAAGATGGCATCGAGCCATAGCAATGTGAAATTTCTCGACGGCTATAAAGGTTTGCCGACGCTCGCACAAGCCGATGTGATGGTTTGCGACAATTCTTCAATAATACTTGAAATGATGTTAACAGGTAAACCTGTAGTGACATATAAAACCAATGTGCCCGGACCATACGTTATCGACTGTACGGCTCCGGAACAGGTTGGTGATGCAATTGAAAAAGCCCTCACTCGTCCACCTGAGCTGATGCATGCAATGGCCGATTATGTAGCCTCATTCGAGGCTCATCGCGACGGACACAATTCGGAGCGTGTACTGGCAGCTGTCGACGATTTTATTGCTAATCACAAGAAAAATATGAAAAATAAACCGTTGAATCTTTTTCGTAAAATTGGTTTGCGGTGGCGTCTGCGTGATAAATATGTTCCTTATCTTTTTGGTAAATAATTTAAGATTAGAGCATTAAAAATAGTATAGAAAAATAATTAAAAAAAGTAATTCAAAAATTTGGTGGAAATAAAAAAAGCAACTAACTTTGCTACCGCAAATGACAGAGGTCATGAGCGTTCCCCCGAAAATAACTGGTGCGTTAGTTCAGTTGGTTAGAATACATGCCTGTCACGCATGGGGTCACGGGTTCGAGTCCCGTACGCACCGCTGAGGAGAGAGGAGAATGAGTAATTGCAACTTCGTTTCGAACGAGCATTTACTCATTCTTTTTTTATATAGCTACAAAGGTAGATTACGTTGATAATTTATGAGTAGTTATGTGGATACTCCTTGGAGAATCCCTACATTTAG
>CAYQYL010000036.1:0-22444 GCA_964421745.1 uncultured Muribaculum sp.
TGTTTTTCACAAAGATAGAAAAATTTCCTCAAACCCAAAAAGTTTGCATAACTTTCCCCTGACACACTGCATCAAAACTTTGTATTTTCTCATTTTCAACTTTCTCTTGTTGGTATGAGATATTCCCGCTATCTTTGCGCTGTCATTTTATGTGACAGGGTACAATATTTGACAATGGGAATTATGATAATACAAAGACCTCTTTACCTTCAGAAACTTATTTCACGCCGACACAACGGAATGATAAAGATTGTCACCGGCGTTAGACGCTGTGGCAAATCTTTCCTATTTTGAAATATTGTTAGTTTCACTATTGTTTAGTGAGGTTTCGTTTTTGTTGATAGGAAGTTTCTTTTTCGCAGACCATCCCTTCGAAGATCCCATGCAGTCGATTGCATGGGATGTATTCAAAATTTTGAGCGGGCGACTCAATATTTTCCACCTCAGTAATTTTATTGAATAATCGTATTAAAGATCTGCCAATAGCCCAGGAGAGATTTACCGGCACCGCGTTGCCGATTTGTTTGTACTGAGATGACAAGGATCCGCAAAATTGCCAATCGTCGGGGAATGTTTGAATGCGTGCATATTCCCGGACTGTAAGAGGCCTTGTTTCGAATGGATGACAACGCTCTGTTTGCTTTTGTGCCGGTGCGCAAGTTAAAGTTAGCGAAGCTTCATCCATCGACAAACGCCGAGCCATACCTGTTTTGCCGCCTCCAAGATTGTAGCTGCCCTTCATGTATTGTTTAGCAATGTCAGCCGGAAGGTTTCGCCAATCGCCTCCTTCAGGAACGAGTTCCATGACTTTTCGTTTACTGTCAGGGTATTCTTGTCCTTTTGATGCGGGCACGTCGCAATCGTATAAACTACCGGCAAAAAAGGCATCCCGCAATGTGCGATAGTTGTCAGAAACGTCAGGCCATTCAAATTCTACGTATGGAGCGATGTCATTACGAATTGCAATTAGAATTAAACGCTCTCTTTTTTGAGGAACATCATATTGTAAAGCTCTCAACACTCTTGGCTCGATAAGAGTGTAGCCGAGCTCTCCAATTACATTTTTAATAACCTGTATGGTTCTTCCACTATCATGTTCCAGAAGTCCTTTTACATTTTCTGCGAAAAAAACTTTTGGTCGACATTCTTTAACGGCTCGTGCAAGTTCAAAAAATAGTGTTCCGCGTGCTTCTTCAAAGCCTAATCGCTTGCCTGCAAAAGAAAAAGCCTGACAAGGGAAACCGCCGGTGAGTAAATCAACTTTACCTAAAAAAGGTTTAAAATCGAGTTCATGAATGTCATTTTCCACAACATTCCATTCCGGACGATTATGGCGAAGAGTTTCGCATGCCGAGTGATCTATTTCATTCAGCATTATATGTGAGAACCCTGCTTTCTCCATTCCTAACGCAAGTCCGCCGGCTCCAGCAAATAACTCAATCGATGTGAATTTTCGTGCGGGCGTAACAATAGTTTCGGCTTTCCATTTGGAATTAATCATCGCTGAAATTTCCGGAAACATGGCTATTTCAGAAAGATGAAAAAACCGTTGTTTATCTTTGTTGAGATGTGCATGAATCTTGCCTGAGTGTACCCAAGACTCAAGAGTGGCTCTCGAAACACCTAACAGGTCGGCTAAATTATTGAACGAAATAGATTTCAGGGACATATTATTTGCTGACAATTTGTTCGAATCCTTCGTAAGTAGAAAATGCAAGTAAGTAAAGAGCAGTCAGGAGATTTGCGTGTTCTTTTGTCAGTTCTTCAAATACAGTATTACTGATAGCTAGCTGTTTGTTATCCGTTACGACATCTTCAATTATTTGAGGTAAAGCCAGACAAAGTTTATAGAAAGCGAGGGAATCATTAAATACGAGTTCATAAAACTTGTCTATCGACATGCGCCTTATGCGGTTATGTGATCGAGTCCGCTTGTCAATGGATATTTTCCATGTTTCATCTTTTGATTTTTTTGAGATAGCTTCGACAAGATAGCAAGTGGCTCGGTCGTCATCAAGCAATTTGGCCTGCATCTTCATGTACGTGTTTTTCGAAGACGCTGCGTTCATTGTGTTGTGCTTATTTTTTAACTCTACAAAGATGTGCAAATCATTGTTTTCTACATCGAAACCTTCTTCGGGAACAATCCACCCATTTCCGGCATATTTGAATAAGTTTTGATGAAAATATCCGATCTGATTGGTGTTTGATTTGTCAATCTGGCGGAAGCACTCATCTTCGATGGCTTGACGAATTGTTTTGCCATAAACTTTAGAGTCAAAAGTAAGTTTAATGGGATCCACAATGTTTTCATTAAACTGCTTTAACGTGATTTCTCTACGGTATGATTCCACCGTAAGTTTTACATGTTCATAAATAGCTTTATCGGAAATAAAACCGAGATTATAATGACGCATTGTGATAGTAATTTCAAATGTTAAGTCGAACGCTTTATCTTTTAGTGCTTAAGGGTTACGTTCTAAACTTATAGGGAGGTTTGATTGTTTTTCACAAAGATAGAAAAATTTCCTCAAACCCAAAAAGTTTGCATAACTTTAACAGCATGATAACACTCCGAAGCATTTTGCGGGCCGTTGGCCTTTCGTTGCTGCCTGTGGCGCTTACGGCTGCAGCGGCTCAACCTCAGCGCGACTACGCTAACATCAGTGCTAAAGCTGAGCGTTTTTTCAAATATCAGGAATGGCCGAATGCGGCAGCTATGTATGAGCTAATGATGGAAGACAGTGCTTCTGTTGCCTCCAATTATTCCCGGGCTATCGTTGTGGCCGGAATGAGGGATTTGCCCGACTATCAGATGTCTGTGTTCCAGCGTAGCCAGACCAATCTTGTGCCTATGGCACAGGTGCTCGACGGGGTGCAGCAGGTGAGTTTCTCATTGGGGAATGCTTCGCTCTACGAAGATTTTCTGAAGCTGTTGCTCAAGCGGCAACCGTGGCTGGGACGCAGCGTCGACCGCCGGTTGTTAGACTACTATCTGTTCCGGCGCGATGCCGACGGAATAGTGCGGATGTCGGGCGTGATGCTCTCCACGGCTCCCGATAACGTAGTCTATCTCTCCACACTGGGTCAAGGGCTGATGATGTTGGGAAACTATCAGGAGGCATGCGATGTCTATCGACGCATACTTATACTTCAGCCCGACAATGCCTGCGCCTTGTTAGCTCTCGGCAACTATCTCTACATTAACGATCGCCCCGACGAAGCGCTTCCATATCTGCGCAAGGCTAACAGCTTGAGTCCATCGCCATATCTGGTCGGCCTGATCCGTAGCTGCGAATAATCATCGATACATATACGACAATAGCGTACATGGCAGTGTACGCTATTGTCGTATATAGAAGTCGTATTTATCGGTTGGTTTTACAGTTTGACAACTTTGGCTGCTGTGTTTTTGAACATAGGCATTGTCATTCCGATACCGGCTCCGATGTATGTCGGGTCGCAGACGGTGTATGTTTTGCTTCCAACCCTGACGTAGTCGCCGTTCTGGGGTGTGCTGAACTCTACGGCCGTAGCCAGGTGGTTGGGGTATTCGAGCAACACGGCGTCAAGGCCAAGGAGTTTTTTTACCAGATAGCGGTAGAACACCGAGCGGTCTTCACAGTCGCACTGCGGGTAGTAGTAAAGTTCTTCGACAAAGAAAGGCTTTTCGTAGCCGAATTGCTGTTGGTCGGTGGCATAGTCGAAAGCGTGTTGCACGTAGTCTAATAACAATGTGGCGGCCTCTGTTTCCGATTTGCCTTCGATTGCCTTGCGCAGTTGCGGCAGCACGGCAGCTTCGAAGTTTTCGTCGGCGATAGCGTCGGCATACACGCTGTATTCGCACTGTGGAACACGGCGATAGAACGCTGCCAGCTGTTCGGGAACCGACAGTGTTACGCTAACACCAGCCGATCGACCCGTTCCGGTGTGGGTTGTTGTGCGTGAATTGCCGCTAAATGCCGGCATTGAAGCCATGTTCATGTCAATTTTGTTTTTGGCGGCAGGAGCCTCGCGTGAGCACATAAAGAATGCGTATGGGCTTGTGCCGTCGGCGTCGTAGTAGTTTATGCCGTCGATTGTGACATACACTACACCGAACATCTGCACATTCGGAGCGAAGTAAAGTGCCAGGCGCTGTTCCGACGGCACGATCGCAACGCGTGCACGGAACCCAAGCTGATTAAGCAGGAACTGGCGTAGCACTTGGGCGCTGTTGCCTGAAGCAAGTTTTGAGGCAACGTCCTTCACAAAAAGGAACAGAGCCCAGTCGTTATTGAGTCCGTTTGAACGAAGCTGACGCAGATCCTCAACCAAGGGTTTGTAGTCAGATTTCAGCAGCGCTTCGTAGGCGTTGGCAATGCTTCGTTCGTTTGTCGATACATTTGGAACCTTCCCGGCCAGAGCGTCGCTTACGCGATAGGTGATGCCCCCGAATTGCACAGGCAGGCCTGTTGTTGCTGTTGCCTGAGGTGGTTTAGGCTTTTGTGTGGGTTTTGTTGTCGGTTGGGGAACCGGTTTGGGTGCTGGAGTGGTAGCGACAGGCGTTGCAGGCTTTTCGTTTCCCGGAGTCGTGTCGGCCGGTTTGGGAGTAGCAGGCTTTAGCGGCTCAGGTTTCTGTGCGTTCGGCTGATCCTTAGTCGGTTCGGGTTTTTGGTTAGGCTTAACCGGCTCTGTCTTTACTGGTTTGGGCTTCGGTTTTTCAAAACCTATTGTCGGGGTTGCCTCACCGCCGGCTGCCTCACCTTTTCCTTTGCCGCTCTCTTTCGATGTCAGGTCGATGATTTCTTCGATCGTCAGTCTGTGGGGCGTGGTGTCGGGCTTTTCGGCCGGATCAACTTTCGGTTGTGCGACCGGTTCGGGGACAATACGTTTTTCAACAGGCTTCTCCGCATCGAATTTCTTCCATGGATTGCGCATGAAATCAATGAAATCGCGGTCGGCTTCGTCGATAAACGAGTTGAAGTCGGACAATGCCTCGCTCATGAAGGTGTCGAACTCGTCAGGAGCCGGCTGAGCATTGCCCGAAAGCAAAACCGGCAGCGCCAGCAGCGCTGCCGATAGTAGTACGATTATGGGTAACCGACGCATTAGTATTCTTCAACCGGTTCGCCTATGAATTCTTTAACTTGCTCTGAAAGGCTTTCGATTCGGGCTTTTTCTTCAGCAATGCGTGCTGCTTCCTCGCGAGCTTTGCGTGCCTGAGCCTCGTCGATAGAGAGGTAGGCGTTGTATTCTTTTGCACCGTTGGGTGTGGTTTTAACAAGCACGAAGTGCTCTTTAACCATTCCCGACAGTTTGGTGTTGACGGCACTTTCGTAGGCAGCACCGAATTTATCGATTTCTTTAACGGATTCGTCCTGATTCTCAGCGTTTACAAGGCTTTTCATTTTACCTACAACCTGAGCTTTTGCACGGGCAGCATAGCCGGTGATAGCATCGTTGATAGCGTTTTGACGACCTATTTTGTTATTTTTCCCAATCGCAATACCTGTCAGGCTCTTGTGGTCGTCAGGATTTCCGTCGATATAGATATTGTATTCAGTGATCAGATATTCAAGAGTTTTTGTGGCTGCCATGGGCTTCCAACCCTCTTTTGCCAGTTCTTTGCTTCTTTTCTTTGAAACTTTTTCAATTGCTTTTCTCTCTTTTGATGAGAGTGTGCTTTGAGCCACTACTGTTGAAGTGGTTGCGAAGGCCAGAATCATGGCCAGAATAGTGAAAAGCTTTTTCATAATGAGTATGGTTTATATTAAAAATTATCAGTTTGTTGTAAAAGTTGTCTGATTGTGTGTGATTATATCACAAATATCGTAAGAATCATTGTATTCTCCAAATATTTAGAAGAAAATCAATATTATTCCCAATTTGCCGTGTAGGGCAGTGCTACACGCACACGTTCAACAGCTTCTGTGTCGGGGTTGACAACTGTTATAGTGCCGTTTACGAGTTTTACAGCCGATGTACGGCGGTCGGTTGCCGCTATGGTGCCTTCGTAGGTGAGTTTGAGCTGCACGATGCCTTTGGAGGTGTAAACGTCGTCGATATTGTCAATGACAATGGGAATACGTAGTGTGGGCACATTCAGCTCTATGCTTTTCACTCCGAAGGGCAGACCGCCTTTGTTGTCGAGGCTGATTCTGATGCCGATGTCGGTCAGGGTGCGTGTGTCCGGGTCGGCTTCGCCTGCAGTCAGCAGAATAGTGCCGGTGGGGACAATGGCAAATGTTGATGCTCGGCCTGCTGTGGCTGTTGCCGACGGAATAATGTATTTGCCTTTAAGTCGGTTGTTCCCGACTGTGGTGTTGAATTCGATGTAATTCTCTTCGTCGTCAAGACAGTAATCGCTGTTGAAGGTTACGCGATAAGTGCCGTCACGCTCAGTATTTACCTGGATGTCGGAGGCGCAGTTAGAGGTAGCTTTTCCCACTCCGGATCCGCGGAACGGACGTCCGTTGAGGCTAAGACTGACTGTCAGTGTACGGGGAGCGTTGAATGAGCCGTTCATCACCACCTGTTTGATTAATGACTGGTAGCGGCTAAGCAGCGAACTGGTGCGCTGTCGGCGCACATTGTCGAAAAAATACTGGCCGAGTGCTTTCAGGCGTCCTGTAGCGTCGTTAATACCGTCGACTGAATCCACATTGTCGATGTCGGCTTCGAGTTGAGCCAGTTCGGCTTCTTTGTCTGCGTCATATTCTTCGAACTCTTTTATCATAGTTGCCAGCTCCTGGCGTGAGAACGGATATTTAACGTAGTACTGGTAGTAGACAGCTTTTGTTGACTTGTCCTGTACCTTGACCCAATAGATTTCCTGGGCATTGCTCAGCGAAATACCTTTCAGGAATGGTAGATTGGCGCCTTCGACGGCGAGTTTCGATGTGAATTCGTCGCGCGAGTCAACTCCGTCGTTGGTTGCGATTTCAGTGCTGTTATTAGAGTAGGATGTAGCCACGTTGCGGGCAACGGCCATTGTTATTTGTCCGGCAATGTCTTGCTCGGCACGAGGCCTTGCGTCGGCAATCGACGGCGCTTCCACGGCGGCCACCAGGTAGCCTTCCGCGCTGCCTGTTATCCAGTCGGGCGCTTTTTTCGCGCTTCGTTCCAGAATCTTTACATCGGCTGAGGCCGAGGCGGCAACAATTAGCGCCAGCAGAAGGGAGATAGTCTTTTTCATTCGTTAATCCAGTTGATTGGCAGATCGTAAATTTCCACTACGTATTGGTCGAAGTCGATATAAAGGTAGCTGAACTCTTTCACCTGCGGGTTCACGCCTGTGATTGTAAAATTCAATTTCGCTTTAATACTTCGGGGAGTGCTGACCGACGGGTTGGAGTAGCCGTTGACTGACAAGTTATCGCGGTTAAAGGCATTTCCGTCGGCATCGAAGGCTTTCTGCAAGCGGAAGAAGTTGTTTTCGAATCGCATATCCTTATTCACAATTTCGGCCGTAATCTTACCCTGTTCGCCTATGCGGACACCCGTGCAACTGATCACCTTGAAACTGAACGCATCGGGATGGCTCAGTTTAATGCGTGGCGAAGCGGCCTGTGGAACTGCGGCCGGCACCGGAGCGGGAGCAGGTGCAGGAGCAGGTACCTCGACGACAACCGGTACTTCAACCGGCACCTCGACAACCTGTTCGACAACCACAGTGTCGGGCAACACGGCAGGTGTTCCGCCGAGTTCTGCAAGAAGCATCCGCGCTTGCTGATAGCAATCGGCCTCGGCTGGAACAGCTTCGAGCAGCCGGGCTGCCTGCGGGCCTTTGCCGGTGTCGGCAAGGGTTTGAGCGCGTTGCAGAATTGTTGCGCAATTATCGGTGTAGTATGCGTCGATTTTCTGTCGGGCAGTGCGCACAAACCTTACATAAACAGGGTCGGTGCTTTTCATTGATGTAGCCAGTTTCCGCAGTGCATCGTTGCGGCTGCCTGTGGCAGTGGCCGATAGCGGCACTGTCACTGAATAGAACACGTTTCCGTCGAGCTGATTAACGGCCTGAAGAACGAGTTCGGCGCGTATGCGGTTCACATCCTGCATAAGCCCCTCTGTCGCTGCGGCCTCACTGATTGTAAGGGTGGGGCGGACCGCAAACACGCCGTCGGAATCGTCGGTCAGAGCCGATGTCCGGTTGAGCGCCTGACGCAGTTTGGTGTCGATGGCCGATGATGTGGCTTGAGGAACCTCGTCGCCGTCAACTCCCAGGAGTACGAACCGCACTCCGGAGTCGGAGTTCTGCGCCATGGCGGGCAGAAACGCAAAAGCAAAGGCTATGTTTAGAAGTAAGCGTTTCATAGTCGTAAATCGGTTGATTATTCAATGGTTATCAGTAACTTCTGGCCCATTGAGGTGATTTTGGGCTTGTATTCGTCGCCTAACTGAGTTTTGAGGAATTTGCGCAGATTCGATCCAAAGTTGTTCAGTGTGAACGAGCGGTTCTTTTCGTAGTCCCACAGCGGCACATTTACTATGGCGGCTATGTATTTGTCGGTCGACGTATTCATACTGTAATTGCTCTGGAATGCGTTATCGCGTAGCCATTCTTCAAGTGCATCCTTGAAAAAGTTGCCCGAAGCCGGAGCGTCGCTGTCGAAATCCCAGTCGACATTTTCGGCGATTGACATTTCAAACTGCACTTCACGCCCTTTCTTCACCATATCGTCGAAACTGCTTTGCAACTGACTGAAGAAGTCGCCCGAAATTTTAGCTATGGCGTAGTTTGCCAGCGATTTGCCGTCGGATGTGTGGTATTGGCCCGAATTAAACGCTTTAGTGGCCAATCGGCCGGCTGTCTGTTTCTCGGTGGCGGTTATGCGCACTTCGGCATCTGATGTGCCTCCCGATGTGTTGACAATGCAATCGACCGTAACCACAATGTCGCCCGGCAGTTGTTGAACAACCATTGTCGCATCGTCGGTCTGTGTGCCTGAGCGCAGCATGTCGCTTGTTTTAGAGTTCTGCAACTGTGCGACGAAGTCGCGAGTTTTATAGCCGTGTTTCTGAAATTCTTCTGCTACGCGGTCGATTGCAAAGCGCTGCAAGGGGTCGTTCTCGACAATGTTGCGCATCGACTCAAAGCTGTAGCCGGTTTCGGCTGTTGTGGCCGGAACAACGACTATGGTCGGATTTAAAGATGCTGTGGCTTTAACCGCTTTGGCATCGGCCCAGGCCGGTGAAATAGCCTGTTTGTTGCGTTCCAGATCTTTTTGCAGTCCTTTCAAATTGATGTGGACAAGCACTGTGGCACGCACATTGTTGCCTGCCTTTTTTGTGCCAGTTGTCTTGGGCTGGTCGGTCAGATAGTGCAGATAGCGCTGTTCATTGAAGAAACGATAGTTGTAGTCTTTGGCTTTGTCGGTCAGCATTGGTTGGCCGTTTTTCAAACCGTCTATGCCTCCATAGAGAAGAGCGTTGAATGCCGATTGCAACGCCAATTGCTCGGCATCTTTCTTTTTCGGTGCCGAAGCCTCGGCCTGAAGGCAGATTCCGTTACCTTCTTCCGCTGCCAGACTGACGTTGTCGGAAAAGTTCTGTGCATTGGCTAACATGCAAAAAGCCGTCATTAAAGCGGCTGCAAAGAGTTTTTTCATAATGCCAAATAGTTCCCGAAAAGGGAAACGACAAGGAGCGACTGTTCAATTTTCAGAACGGCCGCGCCTTGTCGGTTAATATATTATTAGTTAGGTTTAATTCTATAGTTTGAATCCGGCGCGTTCCTTCTTAGCAATGGATTTGAGCACGATATCCTGTCCGCCATCGAGAGCGGCTTTCAGTTCCTTGCCACCTTTTTTTACTTCGGCCAGTGAGATGTCGCCACCTTCAACCACTTTAATTTCGCATTCGCCGATCACTTTGTTAGAAGTGCGGCCGGCAATTTCGCGCTGAACGCAGATGCTGAACTTGTTGCCTTTGGTAGCACCTGCATCCGAACCAACCGAAATATACATTGTTTTGATTTCGTCTTTTTTGACGTCGGCAGCTTCAAGCACTTTGGCTGTAACAGGGAATGACTCTTCGATGAAGTTTTTCACACCTCGTTTGCCGTCTTTGGCAACACCCATCGATGCCTCGTCGGGGGTGGGGTAGGTTTGGAGATTAAGTATTTCGTTACCAACGTTGATTGTTTTTGAGTGGATAAGCTTTCCATCATTAGGGTTGATCGATTTCAATACGTATGTGAGCGAACCGGTGTAATAAACAGAACCGTCTTTATTAGTGTTTTTCTTAATCACAACAGAGTTGATACGGCCTTGAATGAGTGCGTTGGCTCCCTCTTCCTTCATCACAGCAAGGCGGCTCATGTCGTCGTCGGCGGCAAGTTCGCCCTTTGCGCGACGCTCCTTTTCAATGGCGAGAGCCGAGCGGCTGTCAACGTCGATAAGCTCAACACGATTGCTTTCATTTATAGCTTCGATAACATAGCTACGCAACATTTCGGCAAAATTGCTGTCTACGTCTGTCGGGCGCCAGAAATAATCGATGAAAACATTTGGTTTCTGTGTCGTTTCCTGGGCAAAGGCAACCTGGCAAAATGCTCCTGCGATACATGCAGCTGCAATTGCAATTTTGTTTACAAGATTCATGATAGGATTTTTTTAAGTTTTATTTTTTTTTAATTTTATATAGTGCGATGTCGGGGAGGATCCTACGTTGAAGATGTAATTATAAATGCTTGATTTTTACACCTGTCACTGATTTCTGCGTAAAGATAAGTAAAAAATTACCCCCCCCAATTCATTAACACAAATTAACTATTTTTAATATTGGCGCCTTCTTTTCTCACAAAAGTCAATTGCCTCCTTCAGGGTGGCTGCGCTATGAGAATTATGGCACAGCGACGCGGCTCCTCCATTCACTATGATTTAACAGGAGGATGTGCCATGAGTTTTTTGACACAGCCTCCTGATGTTCTATGTTGTATTGTTAAAACTTATAGCCAATAGTAGCGTAGAAGGCTGAGTTATAAATTTTGTCGCTATCCTCGTTAATAAGCGGTAATAATCCGAATTCATATTCTATACCGAAAACAAACCTGTGATATTCGAAGTCGAGTCCAAGATCAATACCTGCATCAAAACGTTTTCCTCCGAATTCATCGCTGAATAATGAAAAACTTTCGCCGTACTCTGTATCATCAACATTTCCATAAAAGCCGTATGCAAAATATGGTCCAGCTTTAATTGCCATGTTCCAATTGTCGTTGAGATTAAGCCGGTAGGCGGCTACAACAGGAATTTGAACATAGAATATATCAACTTTTCCGCCATCGAATTTGGTTCCTTTCATTGCAATTTCAAGAGAAGGCATTAGTGACCAGTTAGGAGAAAAAGGCTTTTCGATGCCTGCGCCGATTTTTCCAACTAAATGCATCTTTAGGCCTTCACCGTCACCCCAACAGTTTGCAAATCCGAATCCGGCTTTTGTGTTCCAGGTAATTTGGGCTGAAGCAGAAAATGCTGTAAAGGCAATTAAAAGTAAACAAATAAATTTTTTCATAATTAAAAAGATTAAAGTATAATTAGATAATTATTGGTGTTTTATAATTTCATATTTTCCCATTTTTGGCTAAGATTAGAAGAAATATTCACAGACGGTGTTTGAAGTTTGTCATTTTCAAGCATAGAGTTCTTCATAACATCGCTCGATATGGATTTAAATATTTCGCTTAATGATGCTTCTCCACGAGTTTTCTTTAATTTATCGAGCAAAAAGTAAGTAAACATTCCATGATGTTTCTCTTGATAGGAAAGCGCTGTTTCGTCATCGGAGGCTGCAGTGAAAACAACCATGTTACCTGTCAGAGTTTCGCTTTTAGGCCGGATTGCAACACCACGTGCCGAAATGAGAGTTTGGCCTGTCCCTCGTTTTACACCACTGAAGCATGCATCGAGGAGAACAGTTACCCTCTCTGTTTTTAGTTTTCCAAGACGTGAATACAGATCGCTTAATTTAAAACATGTGGTGATGTCTTTTGGAAAACCGTCGGTTGGAATCAGATATGCTGTCTGATCTTTTTCACTTGGTATTCCATGTCCGGCATAGTAAACTAATACTTTCGAGTTGCCGTCCGAAATATTTGCCATTGTTTCAACCCAGTTAAGAGCTCGTTTTATGTCTGTATAGGAGGCGTTTATGTAGGTTCTTACCTGTTTTTCCGGAATAGCGAGTGTTTTTAAGCAATATTCACGAAAAATATTGCCATCGCGTTCTGCAAATTCCACTTCAGGAACATCTGCGTATTTTTCATTAGCAATGATAATGCAATACGTATTATTATTTCTATTGGTATTTACAACCGGTATATCAATGTCAACATCAACTATATGTGTAGAATGTTCAACCTTTTCCGGTGTCGTTTTCACAGGTTGTGAAGAAACGGTGGTGCTAACCGGTTTATCTGAAGTATGTCTATTATTTTCTGTTGGCTGGTTTTTATTTGTCGATTTAGCAACTCCAAACAGACCGGATGACAACAGACCGGATGCCTTTTTAGCGGATGATTTAGCTGCCGATTTAGCTCTTGCCATGGATGCTGCTGAAGATTCATACGTAGTTATTGATCCGTTCCCATTAGGATATAGTTCAATTCCATTTCGTAAAGAGTTTTCATCGATACTTGACAGCATATTCAATTTCATGCCGACGTTATTGCGGAAGGCATTTTTTCCGATATGTCGCAATGATGTTGGCAGATTGACAACCTGTAATTTCCTGAATTCATTGAAGCAATATTTATCGATGTCTTCAATTCCTTCTTCAATAGTAAGATCGACAGTCGTATAATTAACACCATTCATGAATACGCTCACACTCTTTACAGGGTAATTAATGCCTTTGTGTGTTATTGTTGATGGAATCGTGACAATTTGAGCTTTATTATTAAAACTTTTGATGCAAGCTGTACCATTGCTTATTTTCCCTTTAAACTCTACCCCCCTGTAATTATAGGTAAATCCTTGTGCAATACAGGTTATAGTGCTAAAGAAAATAAATAAAATTGACAAAAATCTTTTCATACAAAGAACTAATGTTGGTTACGTATTGATATATGCTTTTGTGTGATTTGCATTTCCGGATCACGACGACGACATTTTGCTAACCATCTTTGGAACTCCGGTTCAGGTAGTTCTCTTGGTAGAATTAAATCATCGTCCCTCTCAGAAGCTTCATGGTCAAGGGCCTTGATGAATTTATTGGGAGAGAATATTATATAAATACAGTTGTTCTCATAAGTATCGTCACAAGTGAAATAATACTCCTCGGTATAATTATTTCCCTTGTCTGCATCAAACAGTATATATCGTTGGTTTGCTTTTATTGGATAATTGGCTTCTGATTGATTGGGATAAGGAAGCAGGCATGAAACAATTCCTTTTCCATCAGATAAATAGATAGCGAGATATCCGTTTACTGGAGATTGAAATGTTATAAAAAACTGATCTCCTGCTAAATAATCTTCCGATTCGAATTTGTCTTCCTTCCCGTTGCGTAAAATACGGGCATCATAGCTTATGTCTGCCGCTTTAAGTTCTCGTGCTTTACCTTTCACCTTCGCTGTGATAACAAACTGACCGGAAATTAACTCAATGCTAATTTGTGGATTTTCAAGATCTTTCAGCCATTCTCCTTTTACTTCACTCATGCCAATTGATTGAAAATCTACCTGTTCAGATGAAACATTAGTTATATTGGTTTGTGTTACCAAAATACCGAATTCGTTTGCTATAGCCTGGATGCGTGCTCGTTCAATGGCATTGTGTTTTGCCTGTTCGAGCGTGATATTTTCAGGTGCATAGTAAGTATATTCGCTTTCAACGGTCTTTATTTTCTGGCCAAAAACAGTAACCGTAAAACATATAGCTATAAGAAAGGAAAGTTGACGTTTCATTGTTACCACCCCAACAAACTGTCAATTTTCCGAGCAAGAGAATCGCTTTCTTTTTCTAATTCGGCTTTAAGAACTGATTTGGTTAATTCTCGAGCTTTGTCCATGCTATAAAATGTGCGAACGTATACCTCATAATTGCCATTCGGTAGTTTGCGGTATCTTTCAATTGCAGGGATGGTTTGTCCTAATTTGTTGTTTACAATAGATTTTGAGCGAGATAAAGTTTTTGAAACGGTTACTGCGTCCTCGCTTGATATTTGAGTGTTACTTAAATTATTGTCAACGGCTTGTGCTACTTTTGTTTCGATGCTTCCTATTAATGTCTGTCTTGCTAATTCAAGTGCTTGCATTTTGGCTGCATCGTATACTGCTGCCACAGTTTGTCCCTCTCCAACAACAAATTTCGGAGTAACCATGTCGTCTTCAAAAGAGTTTTCAAGTACAGATGCACGCTCATATTGTTGTTCTAAAGGCATTGAATTGGATGATTTCCAACCATCTTTTTGATCTTCCTTTGCACGTTTTTTACTCGCTTTTGAAACTTTTTCTTCTTGAAGTTTCTTATTGAACTTCATCATTTCGGAACGCTTTTTATATGCGTCTTTATCGACTTGTGCATTGACTGGACAACAAATGACAAAAGTAAAAAACAGAGCAATAGCATAGAGAACCGCTTTCATATTAAATCTTTGTGAGATAAAAATATGTTCGAAGTTCCCCGCCGAACAAGTTGTGAGTATTAATTGAGAAAGAAACTGTATAAAAGAAAAGCGCAGGAACTGTGTACCTGTTACTTATCCTGCATACTGGGCCTTCGCATTGCCTATGGTCAAGGATAAGCAACACAGCGCCCACGCCGATATGTCTGTTGTTCCTGATGCAGTATATCGACGCAAATATTGCAGCGACACAAATGCGAGGATACGTGACAACATACCCATGGACATCTACAGTTGCCTTACCGTGTGACCAAATAGTGAATTTGCGAAGTTCAGTATGCCACAGATAAGACGTCAAGTAAACGTCTTTCAAAAATACAGTGCAACCCAGCCCTCTCCGCTTAGAAAATCGGCGTGGGTTTGCACTGCAAATCTACAAATTATTTTTTTAATACTTCAATATGCTATTAAAATTTTAATTGATAACTATGTGTTTTTTACTAAAATCAATGCAGATGTAATTAAATTGACTTGAGTTCAACGTAAGAATTCACGTAAGCTGTTTTTAGATTTACAAGATACTCAACGAATCCAAGTTTTTTTGACTGCAATGTAGTGGTCGTCGGAATAGTAGTCAGGGGTGAGAATCTCAATAAAGGTTCGCTGCCCCTGTATCACAGGACATTGGTTTTTCAATGGATATACATCGATGTGATTGTTTTTGTGAATTCAAACAGTCAGGTTATCATGTAATCAAGGACGCTTTAATGTTTGTTGGTGTCAAGGAATCGTTGTAACTTTGTAAACGAAAAGAAAGTCTATTCTTTTAACTAAATACGAATATTAAAAAGCCTATTACTCATCTTGCGAATGAAAACGTAGGAAATATATAAATCACACAAGTAATAACCACCGCTTAAAATATGAAATATATTTGGAATATAATAAGATACATTTCGTTGACGTTATTCATTGCCATTCCCTTTTCATCATGTGAAAAAGATGACATAGGGGATGATTTAGAAAACGAATGGAATAATAGTGGCAACAGTAATGGCTCAACCGGATCTAATAACAGCTATGAAGGATCGGTTAATGGTCATGAGTTTGTTGATTTGGGTTTGAGTGTAAAATGGGCTAAGTGCAACTTAGGCGCATCAACCCCATCAGCCTATGGTAATTATTATGCATGGGCGGAAACGACTACAAAACTCTCATATTGGCCAGACAACTACAAGTTCTACAACTCAAATACAGGGAAATATTCAGCACCCACCACATCAATTTGTGGAACTAAATATGATGTCGCCACAAGTAATTGGGGGAGTAAATGGAGAATGCCTTCGCAAAAAGAAGCGCAAGAACTGATAGATAAGTGTACATGGAAAGAAACAACGCTAAATGGAGTTGTGGGATATCAGGTTATAGGCAGGAACAATAAGAGTATATTTTTACCAAAAGCAGGTTCATTTACTGGAAATGAAAAAGGCGCAAAAGCAGGTGTTTTTTTCAAATGTGGACTGGAACCTATGCAAAGCAGTCGGATTTTTATTTTCACGCATATTCTTTAGCGGTGTCAAATTCAAGAAAAGATGTTTCAGGAGCTTCTGTTTACGATGGAATTTCCATACGACCTGTTACTACATCAGACAGTGATTCTCAATCGGGAGGAGCTGGAAATGGTACTGGTGGAAACACCAATAACTCTGATGACGGCGATTTTTACGAAACAAATTTTACATCAACCGAATATACCAACAAAATCACAGTAAACTTTTATTTCTCTGATAGAGTTTCAGCTGCAACGATAAAATACGGCACAACGTCCAGTTGTTCATCATCCAAAACTGCTTCCGTTTCAGCTAAAAGTGCATATGCAACCATCACAGGTCTTAAACCAGGCACGAAATACTATTTCAAATGTGTTGCAAAGTCAAGTTCAGGTAAATCGTGTACAACAAGCGCATATCCTGTAATGACAAATTACAATTAATAGTACATTATATTCGGCATATTTTATTCAATCAACGAGTAGTTTAACCAATAATTTTTTACCAGATGAAAGAAGTTTTAAAACTAAAACATTTCTTCTTGCTGATGGTTACCGCATTGTCGTGTTTTATAATGACATCATGTGGTGACGACAAGGAGGATGAGCCCCCAAGCAGTGACCCAAGCGAGATGATAATCGGTAAATGGATTTGTTACAATGATGCTTATGGGGCTCCGTGGGAGGAACCATTAGTGTATCAATTCGATTCTGATGGGTCTGGATATGGATGGTTCCAGGATGAACCATTCTCAAATAGATGGGAATTTACCTATATTGTAACTCCATCGAAAATTCGTTTCAGCGAATACGATAAATATGATGATAGTTGGTATCGTTATAATCTGCGATACGAGTTATCAACTAACGGTAAGTCATTAGTTCTATATGGATATGACGATAATGACATGGAGGAGCTTCACTTCGTAAAGCAGTAAGGAGAACCATATTCGGGATACTTTCAGCGTTGACTTGGCTATGCGGCTCGGAAAGTTTCCTAATATGCTAAGGAATTGCATTATATTACCTCCATTACAACTAGCAAAAAATAAATGAACGGCTATGGTGACGTGGCTCATCGTAGCCGTTTCTCGCGTAATTTCTTCAGTTTATTGAGTAGGGTGGAGATGTTGGTGGATTGAACGATAAATTGTAATTTTGTGCAGGAAAACAAACACGATAGACAAATGGGTAAATACGATTTCGACGAGGTTATCGACCGCCGTGGAACCGGAGCGTTGAAAACCGATGCTTTGACCGACTTTTTCGGTCGCGACGATTTGCGCGCACTTTGGGTGGCAGACATGGATTTTGCAGTGGCTCCGGCAATTCAGCAGGCTCTTGCCAAGAGAGTGGAGCATCCGATTTATGGGTACGCTAATGTGCCTCAGTCGTATTGGGACTCTATTATCGGCTGGCTCGACCGGCGTCATTGCTGGCAGGTTGTCCGCGAGGAAATGACCTATGTTCCCGGCATTGTGAAAGGAATTGGTTATGTTGTCAATTTCTTTACTAAGCCGGGCGACGGTGTTATCATTCAGCCGCCGGTCTATCACCCGTTCCGTCTGGTGCCTGAAGGTAATGGGCGCCGTATTGTAGAGAATCCGCTCATCCCGACGCCGGATGGCTATCGCATGGATCTCCCCGGACTTGAGCGGGTAATGTCGCAGGAGAAACCACGACTGATGATTTTGTGTAACCCTCACAATCCGGTTGGAATTCAGTGGGACGAAGAAACGCTTCGCGAGGTTGCGCGTCTGGCCGATAAATACGGTGTTATTGTGATTAGCGACGAGATTCATGCCGATTTGATGCTTTACGGCACACGTCATATCCCGTTTGCTTCGGTGAGCGAGGAAGCTGCGCGTGTGGCGATAACGTTTGGTGCGCCGTCGAAAACGTTCAATATCGCCGGTTTAGTGTCGTCGTGGTGTGTGATCAAGAATCCTGAGCTGCGACAGCCGTTCTTCCACTGGCTGGATGTCAACGAGTTTAATGCTCCGACTTTTATGGCAATGACGGCCACGGAGTGTGCATACACACAGTGCGAAGACTGGCTCGACGAACTGATTGCTTATATTGAAGGAACGGTTGAGGCTGTTGAAGAACTCGTTGCTGCCGAACTTCCGCAAGTGAGGGTTGTGCGTCCGCAGGCTTCATTTATGATCTGGCTTGACTGCACTGCACTCGGCTTGGACCACGACCGGCTGATCGATCTTTTTGTCAACCATGCACATCTGGCTCTGAACGATGGTGCGATGTTTGGATCGCAAGGCAACGGATTCATGCGTCTGAACATTGGCGAACCGCGTGCGGTCGTGCTTCAGTCGGTGCGCGACCTTGCTAAGAGCCTGACAAAATAGTTTGTGTGAACAAAAAGGGGTGCGTATTTGTCTGATTAATATAGGCCGTGTGAGGCCGATGTTAATCAAAAATCTACATTATGCATTCTCTTTTACTCTCAGTGGCTGTCGGCACGGCCGATAAACAGCCTATCGATCTTTCGCATTTTATTGGCGACAGCACGGGATTGTCGCAGAAAGTTGCCCGGTTTATTATGGATATAGTAGACTGGATTCTTGGTGTGTTCGGACTCGACAACGACATGACTCTGGTGACGTTTCTCTACGCCGCCGTTGTGTTCGGTGTGGCTGTGGTGGTGGGCTATGCCGTGCAGTGGGTCATATTGAAAGCTGTCAAAACAGTAGCGCGCCATTGGAATGCAGAGTTTTATCAGGCGCTGACTTCTCATCGTTTCTTTCATAAGATTTGCCGTATAGTTCCGCCGCTGGTGTTTCTGATGCTGTTACAGTTCACTTTGTCGAACCACGACAGTCTGTCGACAACGCTGACGACGATAACGCTCATCTACATCGTGTTTGTCGTTACACGCGCCGCGACGGCGTTGGTGATGTCGCTCTGGCAACAGTTCGATTCGCGTGCAAACAAGCGTAAACTGCCTTTGCGTGGCCTGGCGCAGCTTGCAATCGGCATTATCTGGATAATTGCCATAATCATCATGATCTCGATTCTTGTCGACAAGTCGCCCGCTAAGCTTCTCACCGGTTTGGGTGCATTCTCGGCAGTGTTGATGTTGATTTTCAAAGATAATATCCTGAACCTTGTGGCCGGAGTGCAGTTGTCGGAGAACGACAGTCTACATGTCGGCGACTGGATCAAGGTCGACGGCACCAATGCCAACGGTACGGTGCAGGAGGTTTCGCTTGTGGCAGTTAAGGTGGTTAACTGGGATAAAACAACAACTACACTTCCGCCGTATAACCTTATCAGTTCAGGATTCACCAACTACCGAACCATGCAGCAGAGCAATACACGCCGGATTTGTCGCAGCTATATGATTGATGCCGACAGTATTCTGCCGGCAACCCCAGAAATGCTCGACCGTCTGCGTTCGCTGCCGATGATGAACGACTATATCACAAAGAAGCTTGAGCAGAAAGCGGAAGGAAAAGTGGCAGATGTCAATAATCCCGACGGACTTGTCAACGGAACCATCGATACAAACCTCGGTCTGTTCCGTGCCTACATGAAAATGTGGCTCGACGCTAACCCGAATATCTCTCACGAAAGCGACTGTTTTGTGTCGACGCTCCCGCAGACTGCATCCGGCATCCCGTTCCAGATCTACTGCTTCACGGCAACTTCAGCATGGTTCCCATATGAGGCAATCCAGGATACGGTGTTCGAACACGTGGCAGCCATGTTGCGCTACTTCCAGCTCTATGCCTTCGAGAATCCGTCGGGTCGAGATACGGTTGTCAACGGTTACCTCAGCACACAGGGCGACACGACAATCGACGGTGTTTTCGGAATTCCTTATCCATTCTTCCAGTCGCCTTCATCGCCCGATTCACCTGCTTCGACGCGTACGCCTGCCCGGGGGCAAACACCTGAGCAGCCGCAGTCGGAAGCGCCGCAGGGTAAATGATGTGTCGACATATAATGATAAAAGAAGAGGGCGTATCACCAATTTTGGTACACCCTCTTCTTTCTTATTAACTGAATTTATGGTGCTACGATTTTTTGCGACGCCGGCGCAGAGCTTCAGCTACAATCCATTGCAGCTGGCCGTTGACTGATCGGAATTCTTCGGCAGCCCAACGTTCTACCTCGGCCATTGTGGCCGGATCGAGTCGGAGCAGGAAGCCTTTGGTGTTCTGACGTTTCGATTCGTTTTTCTTTTCCTCTGCTTCGGGCATGGGGAGGGGCGGTTAGTTGTAGAGTGTTCCGGTGTTGATCACAGGCTGAGCCGATTCGTCGGCACATAGCACAACCAGAAGATTGCTCACCATGGCAGCTTTACGCTCTTCGTCGAGTTCGACAACACCTTCTTCTTTGAGTTGATTCAGAGCCATCTTCACCATTGACACAGCACCTTCAACAACCTTCTCACGTGCAGCAATGACAGCCGATGCCTGTTGGCGGCGAAGCATCACGGCAGCTATTTCGGGAGCGTAAGCCAGATAGTTGAGGCGCGCTTCAACAACTTCGATGCCGGCCATTGCCAAACGTTCGTTTATCTTGTGTTCGAGCAGCTGGTTGATTTCGTCGCCGCCGCTACGCAAGGTGATCTGTCCCGAATGGTCATCGTCGTCGTAGGCATAACGGCCTGTGACTTCGCGCAGGGCCGCGTCGCCTTGAATGCTCACAAAGTTTTTGAGTGCACCGCTGTTAAATGCCGAAACGTTAAGATTGATTCCGTTGGGATTGGCGATTGTAGTTGTCGATGTAGAGTCAACATCGAACACCGCACGATATGTGTCGCTTACTTTCCACACCAGCACCATGCCAATCATCACGGGATTGCCTATGCGGTCGTTCACCTTAATCGGTTCGATGTCCATGTTGCGAATACGAAGCGATATGCTTTTGCGGCTCATGAACGGATTAACCCAGAAGAAACCCGACCGACGGAATGTGCCGCGATAGTTGCCGAAGAAAATCATCACGCGGGCGTAGTTCGGCTGTTGCACAAAGAAGCCTTTCAAAATCAGAACTTCCACCACAGCCAGCAGAGCAGTCAAACCGGCAAATGTGTCAAGATTAGATGATGATGCGGTTATTAGGAAGGCCGGAATTACAGCTATGCAAACGGCAAGCATGATAAATCCGTTGATCACAACGCCCTTGTAGGCGTATTCGCTGTTTTGAGAGGCGGTCTGGTTCATGGCTATGTGATATTAAAATGATATTATTTTGATGTTGCAAATGTAAGTAACAATTTCTTTATTTGCAACTCCTGCAGCGAAAATCTTTTTTGAATCCGCGCTTTTGTTTTCGCTTCAAGTTTCGTTGTTTGGCTTTTTTGTAGGCAGCTCCGATCGATTTTGTGTGTCTAATGATGGTCTGTTTGATCGGTTGTCGCGATTCTGTTGTCGGCTCTGTTGTCGGCTCCGGTTCTTGAAGTGAGGGTGTGGATGTTTCTGTTTCCGTATCTGAATTCTTTTTTGCGAGCAGTCGTCGGCGACGTGACGATTCAGAGGCGCGCCGGCGGCGATCAATCATCGGTTTAACAAGAAGCAGAATCATTTCAACATTCGGCTTAAGATCCGAAGGCATGATTCCTGTTTGCTGATAGTCTTCAATAATTGTTCTCGCTTCGGCTGCATCCTCGGGCGGCAGTAACGATAATGCTTGTTCCCATTCACTGTCGAATTTGCGTTTTCTTGCCATAATAATATAGGTGTGTTTTTCGATTATATTTCGTTTAGTATTAAAACCATGTAAAACTACAATGCAATATGTGCCATAATAAAACGCCGATAAGTTAAAATATGTTTAATAGTCCGATCAGCTGTGCCACCCCACCCACCATATTATCTTTTCATTATCTTTGCAAAGATAACTCTTAGACCGCACAATTATGAAAACCAAACAAATAGTGAGAGCTTTAGCATTGATAGCACTTTTCTATGTAGCCTATCTCATCTGGCAACCATTGTTCCCGCTTGTTTGCTGTGTGGTTGGTTGCTACAGCGCACGATTTTTTGTTTCCGATAAGTGGAGCAAAAAATGTAAGCGTGTAGTGGCTGGTGTGATGATCGCCGTGGTAGCTATTCTGTTGTGTATAGTCGACCGGAGTAAACAATTCTATCTCCTGGCTTTTCCCATTTTCACGGTTATCACGACATTTGTTTTTAGATGGGAAAATCGCAGGCGCTTAAAGCACCAGATTGGCACCCGCCCCCAAGCCTGACTCTCAGCGGCAACAACCAATACCAACGTGCAAAGCGGAATTTCGTCTGCTTTGTATGAACATATAGAATTTGAGCTGCACGGCTCTTTCATTTAAAAATTAGATAATCGCAAAAAGCCCTTACCCGATTC